>QHWF01000019.1 GCA_003222455.1 Acidobacteriota bacterium | reverse complement strand
GCAGTCCGGCGAGTACCTCACGACCTGCTCGGTCACCTGCTGCATGATCTTGTAGTTGACGGTGAGCAGGTCGTCACGGCTCATGCCGGGCTTGCGCGGCATGCCGGACGTCACGACGACGAGGTCCGAGTTGGCGCTTTCGGCATAGTCGCCGGTGCCCATGATCCTCGAGTCGGATCCCCGGATCGGGCACGCCTCCAGCATGTCGAGCGCGACGCCGGCGGCCTTCTTGTCGGCGATGTCGATCACGACCACGTCCGCGAGCTGCTTGTCGGACACGCCTCGAGCCACCGTGGCGCCGACGTTGCCGGCGCCCCCCACAACCGTCACTTTGCGATTCATCAGCGCACCTTCATCTCGAGCGACGTACCGCGAAGGACGCGGAGGACGCGGAGGTTCAACCCTGCCCGTTTCTTCGTGGCTTCGTGTCTTCGTGGTTGCATTTTCGGGCGTGTGCTTCGGCGGTGGTGGCGATTCTACATATTCGCGATAATCGCGTCCCCGAACTGCGACGTGCTCAACTCCGTCGCACCGTCCATCAGACGGGCGAAATCGTAGGTGACGCGCTTGGCGGCGATCGCGCCATCCATCGCCTTGACGACGAGGTCGGCGGCCTCGGTCCAGCCGAGGTGCCGCAGCATCATCTCTCCAGACAGGATCACGGAACCCGGATTCACCTTGTCCTGGTTCGCGTATTTGGGTGCCGTGCCATGCGTCGCCTCGAAGACAGCATGGCCGGTGACGTAGTTGATGTTCCCGCCGGGCGCGATGCCGATGCCTCCGACCTGGGCCGCCAGCGCGTCGGAGAGATAGTCGCCATTCAAGTTGGGCGTGGCAATGACTTCGAACTCATCCGGCCGGGTCAGCACCTGCTGGAGCGTGATGTCGGCAATCGCGTCCTTGATCAGCAGACCGGCTCCGGGCTTTCCAGCGGGGATCCGGCACCAGGGACCACTATCGATCTCCACGGCGCCGTAAAACTGTTTCGCGACGTCATAACCCCAGTCGCGGAACGCCCCTTCGGTGTACTTCATGATGTTGCCCTTGTGCACGAGGGTGACGCTCTTGCGCCCGAATTTGATGGCGTACGCGATCGCGCTGTGGACGAGGCGCTCGGTCCCGAGCCGGCTGATCGGTTTCAAACCGATGCCGACCTCGAGACCGCCGGTCCGCTTCGGCGCACCGATCGCTTCGAGTTCTTCCTGCCAGGCCTTGCCGGCCGCCTCTGATCCGAATCGAATCTTCTTGAAGTCCTTCGGGAACTCCCGCTCGATGAACTCGAGCAGTTTTCGCACTTCGGGCGAGCCTGCGACGTACTCGATCCCGGCATAGATGTCTTCTGTGTTCTCTCGAAAGATCACCATGTCGATCTTTTCCGGGTGGCGCACCGGTGACGGGACGCCGCGATACCATCGCACCGGCCGGAGGCACACGTATAAATCGAGCAGTTGGCGGAGCGCAACGTTCAACGACCGAATCCCGCCGCCGACGGGCGTCGTCAGCGGTCCCTTGATACCGACGTAGTACTCGCGAAACGCCTCAACCGTATCGTCCGGCAGCCAGGTCTTGGACTGGTTGAAGCTCTTCTCGCCCGCATACACTTCCATCCAGGCGATTTTGCGCGCGCCGCCGTACGCCGTCCGCACCGCGGCATCGAGCACGCGCACGCTGGCGCGCCAGATATCGGGACCTGTGCCATCGCCTTCGATGAATGGAATGATGGGGGTATCGGGAACGACGAGTTGTCCGCCCTTGCGCGAAATCGCGACGCCTTCTGCCGGCGCTTTCATCGTTGTGAAGTTCGCCATGTTCCAGTTCTCACAGTTCAGCGTTTCCTCAGCGTTTCCGTTTGTCAGCGCACGTGCGCGCGATGTTGTGCAAGTCGCTCAGGTGCTCAGCCGTTTTCGTTGAATCCGTTAGGTCAGCCTACCATCTCGCGCCGGTGAGATTTCCGCGAATGTTGTGGAAAACTCTGTGGAAAACGCGTTGCGTTTACCGCATTGTTACGCGTCAATTCGAATGTTTTAGCGAATTGCACCACAGCAGGGCGAGTGCACAGATCATCGGGATCGAGGCCGGTCATGACGTCGCGATCGCGGTCGATCATGATGAACAAGCGTTGAAGATGCAGCGGATCGCGACAGCCAAAACCGCAGGATTATACTGTAGCTGAGGAGAGTTCATCCGATGCGTCACCTCGTGCGCGGTTTCCGGTTCGGCTTCATCGTGCTGGCGCTCGTCGCGATCGGATCGGTCGCGCTGTTGCAGGCGCAGACGACACACCAGCACCCACAACCAGGCACTCACCCCAGTGGCGGCGCCCACCGGCATCCACAAGCCGCGAAGATGACGAATCCCGTCCAGGCGGACGCGACGTCGATCGCCGCCGGAAAGAGTCTCTACGACAAGCACTGCGCGGGTTGCCATGGAGAGACCGGCAAAGGCGACGGGTCGATGGGCGCGGACCTCGATCCCAAGCCACCGGATCTCACCGACGCCGAATGGAAGCACGGATCGACCGATGGCGAGCTCTTCCTTGTCATTCGTGACGGCGCCAGGAACACCGGCATGAAGCCGTTTGCCAAGAAGCTGACGCCCCATCAGATCTGGGACGTGATCAATTACGTCCGCAGCATCGGCCCCGCGAAATCGCATTGAAGATTGTCGTCGCGGACGATCTCCCCGCATCCGCTCTGGAGCTGCTGCGCGCTGAAGTCGGTTGGACGATCGACGCGCGACCAGGACGGCCGCCTGCGGTTCTCGCGGCCGAGCTGTCGGACGCCGACGGTCTCCTGGTCCGCAGCGCGACCCGCGTCGATGCCGCCCTGCTCAGTGCCGCGCCGCACCTGCGGATCATCGCGCGCGCCGGCACCGGCGTGGACAACGTGGATGTCGATGCCGCCAGCGCGCGCGGGATTCTCGTCGTCAATGCGCCTGGCGCCAACAGCATCAGCGTGGCCGAGCACGCATGGGCCCTGATGCTCGCCCTCGCCCGCGCGGTGCCGGCGGCAGACCGCGCGATGAAAGCGGGCAAATGGGAAAAAAAGAAGTTTCTCGGAACCGAGCTGCGCGGGAAGGTGCTGGGCATCGCCGGCCTCGGACGAATCGGCCAGGAAGTGGCCCGCCGCGGCCGCGCGTTCGGCATGCGCGTGGTCGCTCACGATCCGTACATTTCGAAAGAGATCGCCGGCGCGAACGGCGTCGACTTGATGTCGCTTGACGAATTGTGCGCAGCGTCCGACTACATCACGCTCCATCTGCCATCGACCCCGGAAACGAGGCACACGTTCAACGATGAGCGCTTCGCCCGGTGCAAGCCCGGCGTCCGGATCGTGAACACCGCGCGCGGTGACCTGATCGACGAGGCGGCGCTCCGCCGGGCGATCGATGGGCGAATCGTCGCGGCAGCGGCGCTGGATGTCTTCGAGTGTGAGCCGCCTGTCGATTGGTCGCTCGCCCAACTGCCGCAGGTGATCGCGACGCCCCACATCGCCGCCTCGACGGAGGAAGCGCAGGAGCTCGTCGGGATCGAGACCGCGGCGACCATACGCGATTTCCTGCGCGACGGCCTCGTCCGCAACGCGGTGAACTTTCCGTCGATCCATCCCGATGAGCTCCAGCGTCTGCAGCCGTGGATTCGACTGGCCGATCGACTGGGCCGGTTCGTCGCGCAGCTCGGAACCGCACGCATCGAGGCGCTTGGCGTCCGCTACTACGGCGCGCTCGTCGAGAGCCGCGGCGTCGACGTGCTGGCGGCGAGTGCGGCGGCCGGGGTCCTGCGTCCCATCCTCTCGAGCGGCGTGTCGATCGTCAACGCCCGTGCGGTGGCGCGTCAGCGCGGCATCGACATCATCGAGTCGCGCAGCTCCCGCGCGCGTCATTTCACCAGCCTGCTCTCGATCAAGCTTCACACCGACGTGGGCGATCGCTGGGTCGAAGGCACCGTCTTCGAACCGTCGAGCCTCCGGCTCGTTTCGCTGCAGGGTGTGCCGGTCGAGGCGCCGCTCGCCGGCACGATGCTGATCGTCGAGAACGACGATCAGCCCGGCGTGATCGGCGAAGTCGGCACGATACTCGGGCGGCACCACGTGAACATCGCCAACTTCGCCCTCGGCCGCAGCGAGAGTTGCGCGGTCGGCGTGGTCAACGTCGACGAGACGCCGGCGTCGACCGGACTCGACGAGACGGTTCAGGAGATTCGCCGCGTGCCCGCGATTCGCACGGCATGGGTGGTCCGGCTCACACCATCACCCTGAGGGCGTGCCGGTGGATGCGCGCTTCGAGCATGGTCCCGCCCTGAACGATCTCGCCGTCCACGTGAAACACCATCGCCTCGTCGCACGCAATCGCGACGGCCTCTGTCCGGCGAGAGGACCAGACCGGCACTTTATGGATCGATCGGCACAGCAGCCACG
Organism: Acidobacteriota bacterium; assembly: GCA_003222455.1. Classification (GTDB taxonomy): domain Bacteria; phylum Acidobacteriota; class Vicinamibacteria; order Vicinamibacterales; family CAVVIG01; genus QHWF01. The sequence goes on along the minus strand of QHWF01000019.1, from coordinate 5,548 downwards.
GCACACGGCAGATCGTCGCGGCGCGTGACCGCTCCTCGACCACGACGACATCCAGCGCGCCGTCGTCGACGCGGGCACCGGGCGCAATGAGCATCCCGTTCCCGAATTGCGTCCCGTTCGCGATCACGATGAAGAGCGCCTGAACGCTCGTCGGTTGCTCGCCAATTATCACGCGGTACTGGCGCGGGCGGTATCCCACCAGCGACCGCGCCGTCTGCAGGACGTAGCCGCCGACGCCGCGCAGCCGGTTGCCGGCCGCATTGAAGCAGGCAGCGATGTGCGCGTCGAGGCCGACGCCGGCGAGGTTGACGAACAGCCGGTTCGAGATCTCGCCGACGTCGATTGGGCGCGGCCGGCCTGCGAGAGCGGTCCGCAGCGCCGCGTGCGGCTTCGCGCGCAATCCGAGCTCACGGGCGAGACCGTTCCCCGATCCGGCCGGGACGATGCCGATCGGCACATCGCTGAAGGCGAGCTCGCCCGCGATTTCGTTGACCGTCCCGTCACCGCCCCAGGCGACGATCACGCGCGCGCCGTTGGCGCGGGCCGCGTGCGCGAGCGCGCGCGCGTGTCCGCGCGCTTCCGTGACGACGACGTCGGCGGTCTCGCCGGATTCCGCCGACACGCGGCGCGCGAGGTCGACGCGCGCGCCGACCGATTCACGGCGGCCGCCGGCGACTGGGTTGATGATGATGGTGATCACAAAACGGACGAAGGACACAATGGATACAAAGGACACAAAGGGAAATGCACAACAGCTTTCGTGAATTTCCGGTGTACTAAGAGCGTGTCTGACTAACCGACGCTGCCAACACGGCACGACATTCAACGCAGAAACCGCAGAAACCGCAGAACAAAACCGGTTTGCTCTGCGGGTTCCGCGAGCTCTGCGTTGATCGTCGTGGCTAGGGCACGCGAGTGGCTGCCACACCACCCGCAGGGCGCTCATTTCATGACCAGGCGCCGCACGACGCCGGCGTTCACGTCCGCGAGCTCGACGGCGTCGCTGGAAATTCTGGCGACGCGGTAGCGCCCGGCGACGGGATCGCCCTCCTTCACCATGAAGAGTTGTCCTTCACCCGAGATGATCGCGGTGCGGTCGGGTCCATCGGCGCCGTCGTCCTCAGCAATCCCCGCCAGCTTCAAGGCCGGCTCGCTGATTCGCGGGGCCGGCGCTTCGATCGTCGAGGACGGTGTCGATCGAGCATCGTGCGCCGCAAGAGGATTCGTCGCCCTGAAGGTGAAGAGATTCCGCCGCGGTTCCGCGGGCGGTGTCGTCGGTCGCAACCTGTCGCGCAGCCGCGCGATCTCTTTTGTGAGCTCGACACCGCGCGCGTCGATTGCCTGCGGTGGTGGGATGATCGGCGGCGGGATGGCGCGTTTCGACGTGGCGGCGCCTGCCAGCCATGCGATGAGCACGGCGCCGACGACAAGACTCGTCGCCGTTCGCTTGAAGTTCATCGTCTTGCGCCTGAGATCGTAGCACGACCGGCAGAGGGAGGTGTGCTATTATTCACCGTGCGCCCTGTATCGACTGCGTCAAGAGTCGATTCGGTTCCTCCGCTGAACGTTGTCGCCGTCATCCCCGCCCGATACGCTTCGTCGCGTCTTCCCGGGAAAGCCCTCGCCGATATCGACGGCCGTCCGATGATCGAGCACGTGTACCGGCGTGTGTCGGCGTCCCCGATTGTGTCGCAAGTCATCGTCGCCACCGACGATCTGCGCATTGCGACGCGTGTGAACGGGTTCGGCGGGCGGGTGCGGCTCACGAAACCGACGCACGAGACCGGGACCGACCGTCTGGCCGAGGTCGCCGCAACGCTCGATTGCGACATCGTCATCAACGTGCAGGGTGACGAGCCGCTGCTCGATCCGCGGGCGGTGGACGAGCTCGTCGCGCCGTTCCGTATCGATCCGTCGGTGCAGGTCACCACGTTGTACCGGCGCATCCACCACGCGCCGGAATTGACCAATCCCAATATCACGAAAATCGTCGTGGATCGAGGCGGCTACGCCTTGTACTTTTCGCGGGCGCCGATTCCGCATCAGCGCGATCCGCGCGGTGGCTGGCCGCCGCTCTACAAACACATCGGTCTGTACGGGTACCGCCGCAGCGCGTTGCTCGTCCTGGCCGCACTCGAGCAGACACCGCTCGAACGGGCCGAATCGCTCGAACAGTTGCGCGCGCTCGAACACGGCATCCGCATCAAGGCCGTGGAGAGTGCGTACGAGGCTTTCGGTGTCGACACGCCGGAAGACCTCGAACAGGTGCGCCGGTTGATGTCGGCGCCGCCATCATAATCGCCGGCATCGACCGGCGCCAGCCGGAGAGGCGCATGGACGGACCGACTCCCAAGTACATCTTCGTCACCGGTGGTGTGGTGTCGTCGCTCGGGAAGGGACTCGCGGCCGCGTCGGTCGGCTGTCTCCTCGAGGGCCACGGGTATCGCGTGACGCTGCAGAAGTTCGATCCCTACATCAACGTCGATCCGGGGACGATGAGCCCGTATCAGCACGGCGAGGTGTACGTCACCGACGATGGCGGTGAGACCGATCTCGATCTCGGCCACTACGAACGGTTCACCAACGTCGTCACGACGAAGAGCTCGAACTGGACGACCGGCAAGATTTACCAGAGCGTGATCCAGAAAGAGCGGCGCGGCGACTATCTCGGGCGCACCGTCCAGGTCATTCCCCACATCACCAACGAAATCAAGGACGCGATTCGATCGGTCTCGACCAATGTCGACATCGTGCTCGTGGAAATCGGCGGCACCGTCGGCGATATCGAGAGCCTGCCGTTTCTCGAGGCGATCCGTCAGTTCAGGCAGGACATCGGCCGCGACAATTCTCTCTACATTCATTTGACGCTCGTGCCGTTCATCGGGACGGCCGGCGAGCTCAAGACGAAACCCACCCAGCACAGCGTGCGCGACCTGCGCTCGATCGGTATTCAGCCGGACATCCTGCTCTGTCGGACCGACCGCTACCTCGACCGGGACATCAAGCGCAAGATCGCGCTCTTCTGTGACGTGGACGAAGAGGCGGTCATTACGGCCAAAGACGTCGCCACGATTTACGAGGTGCCGCTCGTGCTCGCCGCGGAAGGCCTCGACACGATTGTGCTGAAATACCTGCACCTGCCGGAAACGGCGTGTCAGATGCAGCCGTGGGAAGATCTCGTGAACCGGATCAAGCATCCGGTCGACGACCTCACGATCCATGTCGTTGGCAAGTACGTCGGCTATGAGGACTCGTACAAGAGCCTGAACGAAGCGCTGTACCACGGCGGCTTTCCGCATCGCCTCAAAGTCAACATCAGATGGATCGAGGCGGAAGCGCTGGAAGAACCGAACGGGATCCGCCTGCTCGACGGAGCTGACGGCATCCTGGTGCCTGGCGGCTTCGGCAATCGGGGCACACGCGGCATGATGCTGGCGGCGCAAACGGCTCGCGAGCAGGGCGTGCCCTACTTCGGGATCTGCTATGGCTTCCAATGGGCCGCCGTCGAGTATGCGCGCAACGTCGCCGGCCTTCCCGACGCCGATTCAACGGAGTGCAACCCCGACACTTCGGCGAAGGTCATCTACAAATTGCGGGATCTCCTCGGCGTGGACGATCTCGGTGGCACGATGCGTCTGGGCAGCTACGCGTGCGAGCTGGCGCCCGGTTCGCTCGCGCAACGCGTATATGGCGCCAATCTGATTCACGAACGCCACCGGCACCGGTACGAATTCAACTGCGTGTACGAGCGCACGCTGACGGAGCGGGGCCTCCGCATCTCGGGTCGATCCCCGGATGGAAAGTTCGTCGAAATCGCCGAGTTGCCGGGACATCCCTGGTACCTCGCCGTGCAATTCCATCCCGAGTTCAAATCGAAGCCGACGCATCCGCATCCGCTGTTTGCGGCGTTCATCGCCGCAGCGCATCAACACAAGATAGGGCAGGTCGGGCGGGTGGGGCAGGTAGGGCAGGTCGGGCAGATCGGGCAGGTCGGGCGGGTAGGGCACGTAGGTCGGGTAGGTCAGGAAGGTCAGGCCGGTACTTGGGCAGGTAAGTAGCGCGGATCGACTCACCTCCTAGACCCCCGACCTCCCCTGCCCCACCTGCCCCACCTGCCCCACCTACCCCACCTACCCCACCTGCCCCACCTGCCCTACCCGCCGCTACCCGCCTTACCCGCCCTACCCGCCCTACCTGCCCGATATAATGGCCGCGTGAATCCCGTTCAGCTGGGTGACCTGACAATCGGTGGCGGGAGCGGGCTTGCACTCATCGCAGGACCGTGTGTGATCGAAAGCGAGCAGCACGCCACCGATCTTGCGGGGCAGCTCGTCGAGATCGCGCGTCGAGCTCACGTGCCCTACATCTTCAAGGCGTCCTACGACAAGGCGAATCGCACGTCGGGGCACTCGTTCCGCGGACCCGGCCTGGACGAAGGCCTGCGTGTGCTCGCCGGTATCAAAGCCCGATACGGGGTACCGATTCTCACCGACATCCACGAGCCGTCCGAGGCGCGGCCGGTGGCCACTGTCGCCGATATCCTTCAGATACCCGCATTTCTGTCGCGCCAGACCGATTTGTTGCGCGCGGCCGCTGTGACGGGACGCATCGTGAACGTCAAGAAGGGGCAATTTCTCGCGCCGGGCGACATGAGGCATGCCATCGCAAAGATCGCGGACGCCGGAAACCCGCGGATCATCGTCACCGAGCGGGGCGTGAGCTTCGGGTACCACAATCTGGTGGTCGACATGCGGTCCTTCCCGATCATGCGCGCGCTCGGCGTTCCGGTGGTGTTCGACGTCACTCACAGCCTTCAGCTGCCGGGTGGTGGCGACGGCGTGAGCGCCGGCCAGGCGGAATACATCGAGACGCTCGCGTCGGCCGGTGTGGCCGCCGTCGTCGACGGCATCTTTCTCGAAGTGCACGACAACCCGTCGCACGCGCGGAGCGACGCGGAGAACGCTCTGCCACTCGCCAGGCTGGAGCCGCTTCTTCACCGCCTGACCGCGATTGACGCGATCGTCAAGGGATCCGGAGTCCCGCTTCATGGCTGATCTGTCGCTCGCGCGCCGCGTGCTCGAAACCGAAGCGGCAGCGATCCTCGCGCTCGTCGATCGGCTCGACCGGAACTTCGATTGCGCGGTGTCGCTGCTCAGTCACTGCAAGGGCCGCGTCATCCTCACCGGCATGGGCAAGTCGGGCATCATCTGCCGCAAGATTGCCGCAACGTTGACCAGCACCGGAACGGCCGCCTTCTTCCTGCACCCCGCAGAAGCGACTCACGGCGACCTCGGCGTGATTCAACGTGACGATGTGGTGGTTGCGTTGTCGCACAGCGGCGAAACCGATGAACTGTTACGGTTGATCGAAACCATCCGCCGCCTCGGCGCGAAACTGATCGCCATTACGGGCGGCAGGCGATCGACGCTCGCTCAGGCGGCCGATGTGACAATCGACTGCAGCGTGGCCGCTGAAGCGTGCCCGCTGAACCTCGTGCCGACCGCCAGCACGACGGCTGCCCTCGCGCTCGGCGACGCGCTCGCGATGA
>QHWF01000018.1 GCA_003222455.1 Acidobacteriota bacterium | reverse complement strand
ACGGCCCGCTCGAGCTGCGGGTCGTGTCCCGCGATGACCGCCGCCGGCGTGTTCTCGACCTCGATGTCCGGCGCCACGCCTTCGTTTTCGACGGCCCACCGGCCGGTCATGTCATAGAACGCCAGCGACGGCGCGGTGATGCCCCCGCCGTCGATCGTCGCCGGGATCTGCAGCGTGCCAACCAGACCACCCCAGGTCCTCGTACCGACGAGCGGTCCGAGTTTCCGCTGCTTGAAATAGTAGGGCAGCGCGTCGCCCCCGGATCCGGCCGACTCGTTGACGATCATCACCTTCGGCCCGTAGATGCCGGCCGTCGGCGACGGCGACGGCTTGCCGTCGCGCCGCGCGAAATAGCCCATCTGCTTCCGATCGAGCTCGTTGACGATGTAGTCGGCGACCATGCCGCCCTGGTTGTAGCGCTCGTCGATGATCGCGCCGTCTTTCTGCTGCTGCGCGAAGTAGTAGCGGTTGAACGCGGTGTAGCCCGGCATGGCCGTGTTCGGGAGCCAGACGTAGGCGAGCCGTCCGTTCGAAAGCTTGTCGACGAGCCGCCGGTTCGATTCGATCCAGGCGCGCGTCCGCAGCGCTTCCTCGCTCGCGACCGGCACGACGGTCACCAATCGCGATCCTTCGAGCGACGGCGCGCTGTTGACGCGGATCAGCGTCTGCCGGCCCGCCGTCCCTTCGAATAACGAATAGATGTTGGCTGGAGGCACGAGCGGCCGGCCGTTCACCTCGAGGAGGTAGTCGCCCTCGGCGACTTGCACACCAGGCGCGCTCAACGGCGCCTGCAAGTCGGGATTCCAGTTTTCGCCCGTGTAGATGGTGCGGATCCTGTAGCGCCCGCGATCAATCGTGAAATCGGCGCCAAGCAGTCCAACCTGCACGGGATCCTGCTCTGGTTGATCGCCGGCGCCAGTGAGATACGAGTGGCCGACGGTGAGCTCGCCCCCGACCGTGGCGATGAGATAGCCGAGATCGGCGCGATGCTGCACGTAGGGGAGGAGCCGGCTGTACCTCTCGTAGACCCTCTCCCAATTGGCGCCGTGCATCGCCGCGTCATAGAAGAACTCGCGCTCGATGCGCCACGTCTCGCGGAAGATCTGTTCCCATTCGGCGCGCGGATCGACCCACGCTTCGAGCTTCGACAGGTCGAGCGGACCGTCGCCGACGCGCACCGTTCGATCGCCGACCGCCGGCACGATGCCCCAGCGGTTGCCATCGGCCTGATACAGAAGCTTTTTCGCATCGCCGGAGATGGCGAACGAGCGGATCCCCTCGAGAAACGGCGCCGCTTTCCTCTCTTTGAGTTGATAGCGGTGCAGGGTCGACGGCGACGAGGCGCTGCGTCCCGCCTCGGCGTAGAAGAAAATGCCGGCGGCGCCGGCTTCGAGCGACGTGTAGTCGCCGGCGGACACGTTGACCGAAAGGATCCGTTGCCCGATGCGATCGATGTCGACCTTAATCGGCCCGGTCTCGCGCGGCTTGGCATCGATGGGCGAGCCGATGACCGGCTCGTCCCCCGTTTCGGGGAGCAGCGGCGACGGCTCGTTCGCACTCAGCACGACGAGATAGATAGCGCGCGTCACGGGCCGATCGACGGAGCTCATTTCCAGCCAGCCGGTTCGCAGCGCGTAGTTCGTGCTGGCGAGGAAGTAGAGATACTTCCCGCCCGCATCGAATGCCGGCGAGGTCGCGTCGGACAATCCGTCGGTCACCTGATATGCCTTCCGCTCGGCGAGCGAGTAGAGAAAGAGCGCGCGCAGATGGCTGTCGAGGCTCTTCGAGTAGGCAACCCATCGTGAGTCGGGCGACCAGACGGCGTTGAATCCGCGCCCCGGATCATCGTACGTATCCACGTCCAGCTGCGTCGGCGCGCCGCTGGCGACATCGATCGACCACAGGTGCAGATGGTTGTCCTCGAGCAGCAGTTGCTTGCCGTCGGGCGACCAGACGGGCGAGGCGAAGAACGCCCTCGAGGACAGCGAGATCGCGCGCGGTTTCGCGGTGCCGGTCTGCTCGCCGAGCATGAGTTGGTACTCGCCGCTCGCGTCCGACAGCCACGCCACCTGGCTGCCGTCGGGCGACCACGCCGGCGCGCGGTCGTGCGCCCCCGGACTCTGCGTCAGGTTTCGATAGTTCCCCTTCTCGGCGGGCACCGTGAAGATTTCTCCGCGCGCCTCGAACGCCGCGCGGACGCCCGTCGGCGACAGGACCGCGCTGCGGATGGCGCTCGCCACCTTTTTGTATTGAGGCCGCGCCCAGGGGAAATCACCCGATACGTCAATGGTGAGCTGGTGAGATTTGCGCGTCGCCGTGTCGACGAGATGGATGTAGCCCGCCTGCTCGTAGACGATCGCATCGGGACCAGCCGACGCGCTCATGACGTCGAAGTCGTCGTGGTGTGTGAGTTGGATGAGCTGCTTCGTGTCGAGGTGGTACGCGAAGAGGTTGGTCGCGAAGCTGCGATCCGACAGGAAGTACACCGTGTTGCCGATCCACATCGGCTCGGTGTCGTTGCTGTCGGTCCAGGGGAGCTTTTCGACAGAGTAGTCGGCGAGCTTCATCAGCCGGATCGGCTGCGTCCGCCCGCCGCGGTAATGGCGCCATTGGCTGCTCTGGTTCTGCGCCCACGCCGCGGCGAACATCGCGACAGAAATCTCCTGATAGGCGACGCGCGCCCCGTCGGGCGAATACGTGCCCGCGAACGCGCGCGGCATCGGCAGCGGCTCGGGGAGTCCCCCGTCGAGGCCGATGGACCACAGGCGGAAGTACGAATTGTTGCCGGGCGTGGGAAGCGTGCCGCGGCTCGATCCGAAGATGACGCGTTTGCCATCGGGCGACCAGCCGCGCACGCAATCGACGCCGGGGTGGAACGTCAGCCGCGTCGGCGTGCCGCCTGCCGTCGCGACCACGTAGACGTCGGTGTTGCCTGCGACGGTGGAGGTGTACGCGATCCGCGATCCGTCCGGCGAGAAACGCGGATCGGTTTCCGGCTCAGGCGTCGAGGTCAGTCGTCGCGCCTGGCCACCGCCGCGCGGGACGACCCAGAGGTCGCCGCCGTAGGCGAAGGCGACGAGATCGCGGCTGACCGTCGGCCGCCGCAACAGCCGCGTGCCGAGACCGTCCTGGGCGAACGCCTGCGCGGCGATTCCCAGGCACACGAGCCAAGCGCAAGCAACAGATCGATGTGCCACAATCGCCTCTCAGAATTCGAAACGGAATCCTAACTGAACCTGGCGCGAATCGAACGCTGTGCTCGGCTTACCAAATGACGACGACGCCAGGTTGCCAATCGGCGTTCCGAAGTTGGTGTGGTTGGCCAGATTGAACGCCTCGATCAGGGCCTCGGCCTGCGCGCGTCCGACGCGCATGCGTTTGGCGATGCGCGCATCGAGCTGCCAGAACGGCCCGCCGCGCCCGGCGTTGCGCGGCAGGTTGCCAGGCCGCGCGCCGGGGCTCACGAAGCTCGCCCGGTCGAGCATGTCGTCGGTGCCGACGCGCGCGCCGGGCGCCAGATCGGGACGATCGTTGATGTTATTGTTCCGGTTGTTGTCGCTGCCTGTCGTGATGTTGAACGGCACGCCCGAGCGCCCGGTCAGGACCGCGCCGATCTGGATCTGCAGCGGCAGTGTGTAGTACCCGCCGATCACCGCGCGATGCCGCTGATCGTACTGCCCGTAGCCGTAGGCCTCGTCCGGGTTCAAGTCGTCCTGCTGATACACCGCATTCTCCGCGTCCGTCGTCGACTTGTAGCTGGAAAGCGTATACGCGACTTGCACCATGCCGCGATCGCCAAAGTTGCCCTTCCCGCTGAGCAGGAGCCCGTTGTAGTCGCTGAACCCCTGCGACTCCAGCCGCCGCACGAAGCCGTGCGTCGCATCCGGACGCGTGAACGTCGGCGGAACGGGGGCGTTGGTATCGACAATGCGAATCAGATGGCGGCCTTTCGAGCTGACGTAATCAGCGCTGACCGAAATGCCGCGCAGGAGCTCGCGCTGCACGCCGGCTGTGGCGTGATAGGCGCGTGGCAGCGGCTGGTTCGCTTCGGCCACATACGTGCTGAGCGGCGGACGCGTGACGGTGCCGCCGCGGCTGTAGGGATCCGGATATCCGGGATTGGAGACTTGCAGCGACGGCTGATTGGCCAGAAACGACGTGAAGAGCGTCACGTTCGTCAGGACGTTATTATAGAAGATGCCGTAGCCGCCTCGGATCGATGTCTTCCCGGTTCCGAGTGGATCCCACGCCACGCCGGCGCGCGGCGCGAAATTTCCCTTTTGCAGATCGAGCCCCTGCACGTCCCAGAGGTCGTATCGCAGGCCCACATTCAGCGTGACGTGGCGCGGCAGGCGCCAGCCGTCCTGCGCGAACGCCGCGAAGCCGGTCGAGACCATACGGAACTTCGGATCGCCCGCGTTCCCGATGAACGAAATCGGATACGTGGTGAGATCCGCGGCGTTGAACGGCCGATCGGTCGAGAACGTGAACACACCCGGATTGTTCTGGTAGACGTAGCCGTCGAGCACCAGGCGGTTGATGTCGAGGCCAACCTTGATGCGATGGCGATCGCGCTCGTAGGTCAGGTTGTCGACCGCCTGGACGCGATTCTCGACGAACGCCTGCGGCGTGTTCGACAGCTTTCCCGAGGTCGACGTCGGACGCATGATCGTGAACACGTCCGGATGCTTCGCGATCAGCTCGACCGGCGAGTGCGCGACCTGGACGCGCAGCTCGTTGAGCGCGCGGTTCGACAGAATCGTCGCCAGGCTGCCGACGTACGCCAGATCTTCGTTGAGCTGCTTCGCGCCCGCCTCCTCGAGCGTGATTCCGCCGACGCCGACGTTGTCCTGCGTCGGCCGATCCAGGCTGAAGCGGGCCTCGAGGCGATTGCTCTTGTTGATCTGGTGCGTCGCCTTGGCCAGCAGTTGATTGTTGTCGAACGGCCGCTCGACGTCGCCGGGCGCGGCGGGAGACGTGACGGTGGCGATCGTCATGCGGCGCGTGCCCTCGTAGGTGACGAAGTAGTGCGTGCGGTCGCGCTGAATCGGACCGCCGAGCCAGCCGCCGCCCTGCTTCTGCTCGAACGCCGCGCGAGTGGGTGAGAAGAAGTTGCGCGCGTCCAACGCCTCGTCGCGGTGGAAGTAGTAGGCGCGGCCGTGCAGATCGTTCGTCCCGGATCGGGTGATCGTATTGAGGATCACGCCGGTCGCATTCCCGAACTCCGCCTGGTACTGATTGGTCAGGACCTGGAACTCCTCGATCGCGTCCGGCGGCGCGTTCGATCGAATGGAGTTGGTGGCCATCATTTCCGTGCTCACGCCGTCGACGAGCGTTTCACCGCTGCCGCGCGGCTGACCACCGGCCGTCACCGGTTCCGAGGTGTCGGTGCCCCTCTGGACGACGCCGGGGGCGAGGAGCGCGAGAGTGGCCGCCTGCCGGCCGGTCAGCGGCAGGCGGTCGATCAGCGCGCGGTGAATGACCTGGTCGACAGTCGACTTGGTGGTCTCGACGACAGGCGCCTGCTCGCGCACCGTGACGGTCTCGGCGACCGACGCGATCTCGAGGGTGGCGTCGATCGTCGATTCCTGGCCGACGTCGAACTGCAGGCGCTCGCGCTTCAAGGTTTTGAAGCCGGACAGATCGACGGTCAGCTCGTACGCACCGGCCGGGACGAAGGGCAGGACGTAGGCGCCCGTCCGATCCGACGTCGTCGCCCGCGCGAACCCGGTGTTCACGTCGCGCAGCGTAACACTGGCGCCAGGCAAGACCGCGCCGCTCGCGTCGCGCACGACGCCCTGGACGCTGGCGGTGGTGGTCTGCGCGGCGGCGCCTCCGGCGCCGACCGTTGCGCAGGCGAGCGCGAGGACGAGGAAGGGAGCGATCCGCGTGTGTCGAGCCATCGGGACCTCCGCCGCCCTGTTACAAATGTCACAAATGTCACAAAGCGTCACAAATGTCGCACCCGGCGAGAAGGGTGCGATTATACTGGTGCGGAACACGCTGTCAATGACAAGAAGATCAGGTTCCGGATCGCCTGATACGTCTGTATCCAAATCGCCCGGTGAGGCGCGCGCGGCCTCGTCGCGGCTGCCGTCGGAGTTGATGCGGGCGCTCAGTCCCAAGCGCCGCGAACTGATACGGCCGGTGCTGGATCGTCCGCGCGACTACGTGCTCCTGAGCGTGCGCAAGCTCGCTGAGAGGCTCGAGTCGGACGCGATGACCGTGCTGCGCGCGATTCGGGGGATGGGGTTCCGCGGCTATGCCGACTTTCGCCGCTATCTACACGAGCTCGCGCTGGTGCAGGCGACGCAGCTCGACTCGATGCAGGGGCTGGCGGCGGTGTCGGATGTCGCGTCGCACCTGCACGAATCGCTGGCCCACGATTCGAGCAACCTGATGGCCCTGCGGCATTCGTCCGACTATGCGCGCATCGAGGAGCTGGCGGCGCGGTTGTATGGCGCGCGGCGGATCGTGCTGCTCGGCGGCGACCTGGCGTCGGTGCTGGTGAGCTTCCTTCAGTACAACCTGGCGGTGATCGATCTGCCGGCGATCGCATGCACGCGCCCCGGCGAGGTCGTGCACGCGGTGCGCGGGCTGCAGAAATCGGATCTGGTCATGGCGATGACGTTCCGCCGCGGCCTGCGGCAGACCGTGGATGGGCTGCGGCAGGCGCGCGCCCGCGGCGCCTACTGCGTCGGAATCACGGACACGCACCTGTCGCCGCTCGCGCGCTTCGCCCACGAGTACTTCGTGACCTCGGTCGAGAGCACGCTCTACGGCGTGTCGTACGTCTCGCCGATGGCATGGCTGAACATGCTGCTCGTGGCGTGCGCCGCGAGCCGGCGCACGCGCACGATGAAGCTGCTCAAGGCCGCTGACGCCGAGCAGCGGAGCGGGTTCCGTTGGTATCCCGAACGCTGGGAATCGGCGGAGAAGAGCTGACCGCAATGAGAATCTCCATCCTCGACGACTATCACGATACGCTGCGCACCCTTCCCTGTTTCCAGAAGCTCGCAGGCCACGAAGTCACCGTCTGGAACGACCGCGTCCAGGATCTCGACACGCTCGCGGAACGGTTGAGAGACACCGAAATCCTGGTCCTGATCCGCGAGCGGACGAAGATTGGAGCTCCACTGCTCGAGCGCCTCGATAAGCTGAGGCTCATCAGCCAGCGCAGCGTCTATCCGCATATCGACATCGACGCCTGCACGCGGCATGGCGTGATCGTCTCATCGAGCCAACATTCCGGGACGCCGTGCTATGCGGCTGCAGAGTTGACTTGGGGGCTGATTCTTGCCTCAGCCCGCCAGATCCCGCAGCAGATGGCCGCGCTCCAGGCGGGCAGCTGGCAGATCGGCGTTGGCCACACCCTTCGCGACAAGACGATCGGGATCTACGGCTACGGCCGGATCGGCCGTGTGGTCGCCGGGTACGGGAAAGCATTCGGCATGAACGTGCTGGTCTGCGCACGCGACGCCTCGCGCGCGAGGGCCGCCGTCGACGGCCACTCTGTGGCGCACAGCAAGGAGGCCTTCTTTGAGGAGTGCGACGTTCTTTCTCTGCACATGCGATTGGTGGAGGCAACGTTCGGGCTGGTGACTGCGACCGACCTGGCCCGCATGAAGCCGACAGCGCTGCTAGTGAATACCAGCCGTGCGCTGCTCATCGCGCCGGGCGCGCTTGTCGGCGCCTTACGTGCGGGGCGGCCCGGCATGGCCGCGGTCGACGTGTATGAAGACGAGCCCGTGGTGGACACGTATCATCCGCTGCTGACGATGGACAACGTGGTCTGCACGCCGCACCTCGGCTATGTCACCCGCGAGGAGTACGAAATTCAATTCTCCGAGATCTTCGATCAGATTGCGGCGTACTGTGCCGGTGCGCCGATCAATGTGGTGAATCCGAAAGTGCTGGCTTGAATGTGATGCGAATCGAGCGTGTCAACCTCGCCGCGTACTCCAATCGTGCCATGGATCGTGATCATTTCTTGACGACTACGACCTCGACGTACTCGCTCGGGATCACCACCGTCGAGTTGGTGCTGATGTTGAAGTCGTCGATCAGGTAGAACATGTCCTGTTCCAGCCGTCGCTGCTTGTCAGCGGACAGCCCCGTGAACGCCTTGCCCACCGGACCGTTGCAGGTGCGGATCATGTCGAGACAGTGCGCCGCGGAACGGCACCTGAACACGAAATCGCGACGGTTCGTGTGGAGGTCCCACGCAGAACCGTAGAACAGACGATCGAGATGATCGTCCAGCCCCCAAAGAGTCGCGGGCGTGAGCCCGGGCGGCCGCGGCGCATGGTCGGATACCACGGTGAGCATCCGCCCCATGAATCCCTGAGGCGTCCAGTTCGCGAGCCCGATGCGTCCGAAGGGCCGGCAGACGCGCACCAGTTCGCTGGCGGCGCGGACATGATTCGGTGCGAACATGACGCCGAACATCGACAGCACGACATCGAACACCCTGGCGGCAAACGGCAGCGCCTCTGCGTGAGCCTGCTGGAAGCGGATGGTCAATCGATCGGCCGCCGCGCGACGGCGTCCATGTTCGAGCCCTGCCGGAGCCTCGTCGATCGAGGTGACCTCGCACCGCCGGCGGGCGGCGGCGAGCGAGCACGTGGCAGTGCCGGCCGCAACATCCAGGACCCTCGCGCCCGCATGGAGATCGACGAGATCGCACAGCGACTCGCTGACGACCTCCAGCATGGCACCGATGGCATCGTCGCCCGAGGCGCACGGTCGCCGGCCGACAGCGCGCCGAAGCCGAACGTTCGCGCCGTCGCGGGTTCCAAAGCGGTCACCTTCTTGTCTCCAGGAGACAACGTCGCACTGTGACTGTCCCGCCGGTGATTCGCTTCGTGTCACAGTCGCCACTGCGTGTCCTCCCATTGCCACGGCGGAAA
>QHWF01000882.1:2808-3320 GCA_003222455.1 Acidobacteriota bacterium | reverse complement strand
CGCGATGAACGACTTCAACTGCATGTGCGTGACCGCCGACTCCTTCCATTTCATTTCGCCGTCGATCATCTCGCCGCGCAGCGTCCGGTACCAGCGCGCCTGGTATTTGCCGAGATATGCCTCTTCCTGGATGTGCACCTGCGTGAGCCACTTGACGTTCGCGACGCCGTACCACCCGGGCACGATGAGACGAACGGGCGAGCCCTGATGCCGCGTGAGCGGCTCGCCGTTCAACGCGTAGGCCAGGAAGGGCTGCCCCGACAAGGCCTGCTCACGATTCAGGCTCCGGCCGAACTGCTGATCGAGCTTGAATTTCTGCGTGCGCCATTCGATTTCTTCCTCGCCATGATCGGCGCCGAAGAACACGAATTCGCGCGCCGCCGCCTTGACGCCAGCGGTGTCGAGGATCGACTTCAGCGGAACGCCGGTCCAGCGGCCGTTGCCGCACAGGCCCTGGAGCGGACCGCGGTTGCCCGAGCATTCGAACCCGGCGACGAGCTCGGTGCCGCCCA
>QHWF01000882.1:219-2780 GCA_003222455.1 Acidobacteriota bacterium | reverse complement strand
GATGACCGTAGTGTTGCGTGGTGGCGAACTTGTCCTTCGGCGTAAACGGACCGTCGATGGTGCGGATGTCGAGCCGCCGCTGATCGGGCGGCGTTTCCCAGCGCACGTTTTCAGGAATATCGGTGAACGGTACGAGCGTCTCGCTCTGTGCGAGTGCGGGCAGCGCCCAGTCGGGTATCCCGAATGCGCTCAGACCCGCAAGCGCGAGGGTTCCTCTGAGCACGTCCCGACGGGTGGTCTGATTCGGCATGATCGGCCCCTTTCCGCCAGGAACCCGTCTCAGGCACCCCGAACGAGTTCCCAGTAGGCGCGCTACGCGCGCAATCACCTCTGATGAATGCCAGTTTCTTGCCGGCGAAGCCGGCCTGCTCGGAGCGTGCTCTAATCCCTCCTGCAGCTCCGAGACGGTTGACAAGGGTAGCACTTATTCGGGCTAGGAGCGTATCTGAGTAACATGAACACGCTCCTAGTAGGCCGGCTTCGCCGGCAGAAAACCCAATCTTTTCGCTGATCGTGCGCGCGCAGCGCGCCTACTAGGAGTTCGTTCAGGCATTACTCGGACGAACTCCTAGAGGGCGCGTAAAATAGCCGACCTATGAAGCGTACCCGCCTGTGGTCTGCAATTGTCATTCTCTTGTTCTTCGCCGCAGTCAGCGGCTCCGGACAGAGCCGACGGACTGCACCGGAACGGCCGCGTGGCGACGCCTTCCGGATTGTCGAAGCCAGCCTGGCGGATGTCCGGGCGGCGCTGGCCGACGGACGTCTGACGGCGCGCGAGCTGGTCACACAGTATTTGATCCGCATTGCGACGTACGAAGACCGGCTGCACGCCGCGCTGGTCGTGAATCCACGAGCGATCGAAGAAGCCGCGCAGCTCGATCGAGAACGCGCAGAGGGACGCGTTCGCGGTCCGCTTCACGGCATACCCATCGCGCTGAAAGACAACATCCACACCACCACCATGCCGACGACCGGCGGCGCGCTCGCGTTCGCAGGGTACGTGCCGCCGTACGAGGCCACGCTCACGAAAAATCTGCGCGACGCCGGCGCCATCATCATCGCGAAGACCGGATTGACGGAGCTCGCCAACTGGGTGGCGGGCGCGCCGACGCCGATGCCCGGCAACTTCAACGCGGTGGGCGGATTCGCGTTCAATCCGTACGACCCGCGACCTGACCCCCGCGAGAGCACGTTCGACGGACGGCCGGCGCTGCAGACGGGTGGATCGAGCTCGGGCGTCGGGACGGCCGCCAGCTTCTGGGCCGCAAACGTCGGCACCGATACCGGCGGATCGGTGATCAGTCCCTCGAACGCGAACATGCTCGTTGGGATCCGGCCGACGATTGGGCGCATCAGCCGCTACGGCATCATCCCGATCACCGCCGATCACGACACGGCCGGTCCGATGACGCGGACGGTCACCGACGCCGCCATCCTGATGGGAGCGCTCGAGAGCGGGTCGCCGGATCCCAACGATCCCGCGACCCGGACGTGTGCGCCGCCGCCGAACCGCGATTACACGAAATTTCTGCGTGCGGACGGCCTGAAAGGCGCGCGGATCGGCATCCCGCGCGCGTTCTACTACGATCGCCTCTCGCTGCCGGGCGACGCCAGTCCTCGCCCGTCGACCGGGAGCCCCACGCCTGGCGCGGGTCGCGGCGGACTCAACGCCGAGCAGGCAAAGGTGATGGCCGACGCAATCGCCGTCCTGAAACAGCAGGGCGCGATCGTCGTTGATCCGGCCGACGTTCCTACGTTCGCCGACAAGAACCCGGACAACAATTTCGCGCTGTGGGACTTCTGTTCGGGCGGCGATCAGGCCAAAGGCATGGATGCGAACTGCTCCGTGAATTTCAAGTACGGCATGAAACGCGACTTCAACCTGTGGCTCAAGAGCCTCGGGCCGTCCGCGCCCGTGAAGACACTCACCGAGCTGCGACAGTGGAACATCGCGCACCAGAAGGCCGGCGCCATCAAGTTCGGCCAGTCGCGGCTCGACATCTCGGACGAGATGGACCTCGAAGCCGACCGCGCGCGGAACGACGCCGATCATCAGAAGGACTGGAGGCTGAGCCGCACGTACGGCATCGACGGCGCGTTGAATGGCCCCGCGAATCAATCGAGCGCATCCGCGAGTCAATCGAGCGGACTCGCGAGTCAACCGAGCGCATCCGCAAGTCAATCGAGCGGTCCAAGATTAGACGCGATCCTCACCCCCGGCGGCTCGGGCGCAGGACTCGCCGCCCGCGCCGGCTACCCAATCATCGTCGTTCCGTTTGGCACGGTGCCCAACGCGCCGACGCCGCCCTTCCCTGCCGGCTTCGATGCCCGGCCGGCGCCGTTCGGCGTCGGGTTCACCGGCACGGCGTGCAGCGAGCCGCGCCTGATCGAGATCGCGTACGCATTCGAGCAGGCGACGAAACGACGAACGCCTCCACCGGGGATGCCTTGATCCGACCGGAACACGATGCAGCGGAAGCGCAATGCACCCTGCAGCGTCAGTTCAAAAGCGGCTCACGCGATGCCATCGCGCTGCACCAGGTCAGAAACTGGCTCGATTC
>QHWF01000882.1:0-200 GCA_003222455.1 Acidobacteriota bacterium | reverse complement strand
TTAGGCTCTCAGCATTAGCCGTGGCGGGTCCTGTCCGCGAACAGCCCCGTCCGGGTGCTCGGCGAAAAGCGCTTGTCACGGCTGACGCCTCCGCGCCCGGCGGGGCGCCCCGTTCGCGGCCACCCGCGAGAGGCTAATGTGATTCGTTCGACGCATCTGGTCGCCCGTGCGGTTTCTCAAGACGGTGGAGCGTCAGTCTC
>QHWF01000881.1 GCA_003222455.1 Acidobacteriota bacterium | reverse complement strand
TCATGGTTTGGCATTTCCTGCCTGCTGGGCGATGATCACTCCCACGGCCTCTGTCCAGCGACGTCGGAGTCGTTCATCGCAACCACTCATTGTAAGGGCCGACGGTAAGGGCCGACTCTCCACGCGGACGACCCACGCCTGATGCTCCGCACCGCGATCGGGCATGCCGGTTGCACCTCGGCAGCGCAGCCTCCGCTCAGGCGACTTACAGCGGAGACCCGGAGGCCGCCATGAAGATGACCCTTGCGCTCGCTGTCTTCATCGCCACGCTCGCCTCAACCAACGTTGCCGCTGCACTGACATGCGAGACGCTCGTCACACTGCCGTTGCAGGACGGTGTGGTCACGTCGGCGGTGTCGGTCCCTGGTCCGTCCTTCACGGCCCCCGATGGACGCACTTACCAGAAAGTGCGACCGTTTTGCCGTGTCACGGCAACCCTCACCCCGACCAGCGACTCCTTGATCAACGTCGAAGTGTGGCTCCCGACCTCGGGCTGGAACGAGCGCTTCGAGGGTACAGGCAACGGCGGCTACGGCGGGAACATCGCCCTCGACGTTCCGGAGATGGTGGCCGCCGTGAATGCCGGCCGCACGGTTGCGGCGACCGACATGGGCACGGCACCCTCGACGAACAACGACGCGGATGCGCTCGTCGGCCATCCCGAGAAATGGATCGATTTCGGCTACCGCGCCACGCACCTGATGACGGTCGCCGCCAAGCAGATCATCACCGGGTTCTACGGACGTGGCCCGCGATACTCGTATTTCCATGGCTGCTCGACGGGCGGGCAGCAGGCGCTGATGGAGGCACAACGCTTTCCCGACGACTACGACGGCATCATTGCGGGGGCCCCGGCGAACAACCGCACTCACGTCCATACGAATGCGGTGTGGGTCTACAAGCAGTTCCATGCCACTCCCGCGAGCTACTTCACGCCCGACAAGGTCGACCTCGTGACGAAGAGCGTCGTGGCGGCATGCGTGGTGAAAAGTGGCGGGCTCACCACTGACAACTTCCTGACCGATCCGCGCTTCTGCGACTGGGACCCGGTATCGATCCAGTGCCCGTTGGTGGATGGGACGAATTGCCTGACCGCGGATCAAGTGAACGCCGCCCGCGCGATCTACGACGGGCCGCGCAACCCATCGAACGGCCATCTCATCTATCCGGGGTCGGTTCGGGGCAGTGAGAATGCCGGCGACCTCGGGTGGAACGCTCTCGGCTCGACGCCGGAGCCGCAGTTTGATTCCCTGTTCAAGTGGGTGTTCGGGCCGACGTGGTTGTGGCCGACCTACGACTTCAACCGCGACATGGCCGACGTCGATCTCCTCCTTGCCCCAATCCTCAACGCGATGAGCCCGGACCTCAGCGCGTTCAAGAGCCGCGGCGGGAAGCTGATCGGATATCACGGCTGGGCCGATCCCATCATCCAGCCGCAGGATACGATCGATTACTACAACCGGGTCGCTGCGACGCAAGGGAAGCAGTCCGCGAAGGCCCTTGCCGAGACACAGACCTTCTTCCGACTGTTCATGGTGCCTGGGATGAACCACTGTTCGAGTGGCGCCGGACCGAACGCCTTCGGCAACCGGTACAGCGCGCACATCGTCGTCCCGGACGCCCCGGTGGCCGACGCAACGCACGACATCTTCCTCGCCCTGCAGCGGTGGATCGAGGAGGGCGTCGCGCCTCAGCACATCATCGCGACGAAATACGTGAACGACGATACGGCTGAAGGCATTCAGATGACGCGGCCGATCTGTGCGCTGCCGAAGGTGCCACGCTATTCGGGGGCCGGCAACACGAACGATGCCGCGAGCTTCATCTGCGCGGACGACCACGCGACGAACAACGTCTCAGCCGCGCCCGAGTATCTTCACTAACGACCGTAACCCTGACCAGCTGATCGTCCGGTAAGGTCATCGCGCGGAATCTTCGCGCAAGAGACTCTTACGACTCTGGCCTCGCGCTATTTGGGTCCTCGCCACGCTCTCTTGTTGCGGAGCTCTGCCGGCGCCCGCAGCGTTTGGATGTGACCGGAGCGGCAGGTCGCCCACAGCCTCGGTGATTGCTCCGCGCTTGAGTCGCTGGATGGTCCCTCAGCGACAGTGAGTCAAAGCGGTCTACGGTGCCTGGACCGGCTCGACAGGTGGAAGCTTGATCGTCGGGGTGAAGGCGACGAGCACCTTGCCGACGCGCGTGTCGGTGTTGAACAGCGCCATCGCCGATATTCGCTGGCGCTCGGCCTCGGCAACCTTCCCGATGCCTTCGGCGTAGAACGTATACAAGGTGTCGGTGACGGAGACGACCGCGAAAATATCGTTCTCGCAGCTCGCGGTGGCGGCACCCGGCTGGCCGTCGAGGACGCGAAACTCACTATCGCCCCGCAGACCTCGGGGCAGATCGGCATCGCGTGGGGAACCGCGCTCGCCGGTATCGGTGACCTGGCGTCCGACGTCTACCGTGGCTTCTTCGCCGACGGCCTCGCCGGGATTCCACGCGCAAGCGCCATCGAGTACCCTGCTCACCTCGGCGCGGTACATTTGGCGTCGGAATTCAAGATTCGCGGCCCGGCGGTCACCGTCTCCACGAACTGCTGCTCGGGTCTCGACGCTATCTATGCGGGCTATACCCAGATCAAGCTGGGAAAGGTCAAAGCCGTCCTCGCCGGCGCCTCCGATGCGCCCCTTTTTCCGGCCACCTTCGGCGCCTTCTGTGCATTCGGCGCACTCACGGCGCGCAACCACGATCCCCGGGGCG
>QHWF01000885.1 GCA_003222455.1 Acidobacteriota bacterium | reverse complement strand
CGATCGGCCTGGCGTGGACGAGTTGTGCCTTGAAGCCGACCGCACGCCGCTCGTGCTGCTGGCGACCTCGCAGCGGGACCCTGGAGGGAATGGCCGCGGTCACACCGGCCCGCTGATGACGTTTCCCGCGCGGTCCGTCTCCCTTCGCGAGCTCCACCGGACACTGGAAGAGGCCGTCGTGCACCGACGTGACAGTCACGACATGGCGCGACATCACGGGAACGGCGACGAATCGAACGGGATCCTGGCCGAGTCGGCGGCGATGCAGCATGTGATGGCGCTGATCGATCGCGCGGCGTTGCGCGACACGCCGATCCTCCTGATCGGTGAGAGCGGCACCGGCAAGGAACTGCTCGCGCGGGCGCTGCACAAGAAAAGTCCGCGGGCGCCCGGTCCATTCGTCGCCGTGAATTGCTCCGCGATCCCCGAGACGCTGCTCGAGAGCGAGTTGTTCGGTCATCGGCGCGGCGCGTTCACCGACGCCCGCGACGATCAGCGCGGGCTGTTTCAGTCGGCCCACCGCGGCACGATTTTCCTCGACGAAATCGGCGATATGGCGCCCGCCCTGCAAGGAAAGCTGCTGCGTGTTCTCCAGGAGAAGGAAGTGCACCCGCTCGGCGCGCCCGCGCCGGTTCCGACCGATGTCCGGATCATCACCGCCACCCATCGGGATTTGACCACGCTGGTCGCGGACGGCCGCTTCCGCGAAGACCTGTTGTATCGCATCAACGTCATCGAAGTGCAGGTGCCGCCGCTGCGGGAACGGCCCGACGATCTGGAGCCGCTCGTTCGCCATCTGCTGGACAAGTATGGCGCCAGGCTTGGAAAGCCCGGGTGCACAGTTTCGCCCGCGGCGATGGCGCTCCTGCACCGGCATACCTGGCCCGGCAACGTGCGGGAAGTGGAGAACGTCATCGAGCGCGCGCTGGTGCTCGGTACCGGAAGTGTGATCGACACGGAGGATCTGCCCGACCGGCTCAGAGATCAACCGCCGCCGAACGGGTGCGGCATCGCCGGCCGGCGGCTCGCCGACGTCGAACGGGAACATATTCTGCGCACGCTGCGCGCCGTCCACGGCAACAAGGCCGCCGCCGCCCGGGTGCTCGGTCTGAATCGAAAGACGCTGTACCGGAAGATCACGCAGCATCGCATCGCCGGGGCCTGCCCTGGCGCATGAGAACGTAGACGTCCTACCCACGCCGCGAAGCGAAACGACATTCAACGCAGAAACCGCACAACACGCAGAGCAAGGACTTCTCTGCGAGTTCAGCGAGTTCTGCGTTGATCGTCGTCGTCACGGGCCGATGTCCAGAGCCGACTGACGGTTTTCGACTCAGGCCGCCGGCTTCGCGCTCGCGAGTCCCTGACGAAGCGTCCAGTCAATTGTGTGCTCGTCGCAGAACAAGGCGACGGCGCGCGGTATATGAGACTGCACGCGATGACTCGCGACTTTCCGGCATTGGCAGCCGCTGGTGCAGATGGACGCCGTCTGAACGGGCAGCGGAGTCACGCTGAATCGACGGTCGTGGAGCGTGAGCTGAAGATGAGGACTGCGCATGGCGCACTTTCGCATGGCGCCCCACCCTTGCCAACGCAACAGCATATCTGTATCAAATAAGTCACATCGCTGCCGCCGGCGGTACGAACGTGGGGTCCGCCTGAAGGCGACACTACCGGCGACGCGCGCGCCAGGCAGCGCCCATCGACACATCGGTAGGGTCCGGCTTCAGCCGGACCCGGGCGGTCTCGCCACGACGATCAACGCAGAACTCGCGGAACCCGCAGAGAACACGTGGCGTCCGCCTTTAGGCGGATAATCCGGCTGCCGCCTCCGCGCTTTGCGCTACGGCGCGCCTCGCCGAAGCGAAGCGAAGGCGGGAAGCCGGACCCCACGATTGTTCTGCGCGTTCTGCGGTTTCTGCGTTGAATGTCGCGCCGTGTGCTCGTGGAACGCAAAGGCAACGAAGGCCGCTAAGAAATACTGTCCGTTCTTTGCGGCCTTTGCGGCCTCTGCGTTCAATCGTGACCCTCGCCCTAAGGCACACTGATCCCCTCGCCGTCGAGCGCCGGCGTGTGGACCGGCCGCCGTCGCGCATGCGTCGCCTGTTCGAAGCTGTAGCCGAGCGCGAACAGCTTCGGCTCACTGAACGCCGGTCCGAAGAATGACAAGCCGACCGGCAGGTTGTCGCCGGTAAAGCCGGC
>QHWF01000898.1 GCA_003222455.1 Acidobacteriota bacterium | reverse complement strand
CTTCGCCCCAAACCGCCGATCATCGGCCTGTGCGGCGAATGCGGCGCGCGCCAATCTCGAATTCGCGATGAAGGACATCGCCGGTCACGCCGTCAAGCTGGCGGACTACAAAGGTGCTCTGAACTGACGCGGCAAGGTGCTGGGCTAAGATTGCACCGTGCCCGAGGCATCCACCACGACATCGCTGCCGCCTGGTCCCAGACTCTCAGCGTTTCAGCAGCTCGTGTATCGGCCGGGCGCGGGGAATCCGCTGCCGTTCTTCACCAATCTTGCGCGGACCTACGGCGACGTCGTCACCTACCGCATGGCCGGCGAGCAGGTCTTCCTCGTCAGCGACCCGCACCTGATCAAGGACATTCTCGTCACCCAGAACCGGAACTTCATCAAGGGACGCGGCCTCCAACGCGCGAAGCGGCTGCTGGGCGACGGGCTCCTGACGAGCGAGGGGCAGCATCATCTTCGCCAGCGGCGGCTCATGCAACCGGCCTTTCACCGCGATCGCATCGCCGGCTACGGCAACACGATGGTGACGTACGCCGATCGCATGCGGCAGGAATGGCAGAACGGCGCCACGATCGACGCCGCGCACGAAATGATGCGCCTCACGCTCTCGATCGTCGGGAAGACGCTGTTCGATGCCGACGTGGACGGCCAGGCCCGCGACGTGCGGGAGGCGCTGACCGGCGTCATGGAATCATTCTGGCTGATGATGCTGCCGTTCGCCGAGCTGATCGAGCAGCTGCCGCTGCCCCGCATGCGCCGCGTCCGTGCATCGCGCGAACGGCTCGATGCCGTCATCTACGGCTTCATCGCCGAGCGGCGGGCGAGCGGCCGCGATCATGGCGATCTCCTCTCGATGCTGCTGTCTGCCAGGGATGACGAGGCTGGAGAACAGGGCCGCGGGATGACCGATGCGCAGGTGCGCGACGAGGCGATGACCATCTTCCTCGCCGGGCATGAAACCACGGCGAACGCGCTGACGTGGACCTGGTACCTGCTGAGTGGCGCTCCGGACGCCGAAGCGCGGCTCCACGACGAGGTCGACCGCGTGCTGCGCGGTCGTCTGCCCGGCGTGGCCGACATCCCGTCGCTGCCACTGGTCGAACGCGTGGTCACCGAGGCCATGCGCCTGTACCCGCCGGCCTGGATTGTCGGCCGCCGCGCTGTCGAACCCTATGCAATGGGACCCTATCTCGCGCCGGCCCGATCCCTGATCCTGGCAAGCCAATGGGTTGTCCACCGGGATGCCCGCTTTTTTCCCGACCCCGATCGGTTCGATCCCGATCGCTGGACGCCGGCATTCAAGACTGCGTTGCCGCCGTATGCGTACTTCCCGTTCGGGGGCGGCCCGCGTCGCTGCATCGGCGACTCGTTCGCCTGGATGGAGCTGGTGCTCGTCACCGCCGTCATCGCCCAGCGCTGGAAGCTGCGGCTCGTACCGGGACATCCCGTCGAACCGGAAGCGCTCGTCACGCTCCGCACGAAGCACGGCATGCGCATGACCCTCGAACGCCGAATCGAGTCCAGCGGAGGAAACGGAGGTCACGGAGGAAACGGTTCAACACAGAGGAACGGAGAAACGGAGAAGAGAACAACAGGCACGACCTGTTGAGTATCAGCCGGCCTGTTCTCCCAACGACTCTGGCAGGTCGAGTATTCTGGGTGCGGGCTCGATCGGCCGGCATGGATACGCCACCGCGCGTCAGGCGCACGCTTGAAACCGCTCTCTACTGCGCCGATCTTGCGAAGACGGCCGCCTTCTATCAACAACTGCTCAACGTCACCCCGATGCTTTCCGGCGATCGGCTGGTGGCGCTCAATGCCGGCGCGCAGACGATCCTCCTTCTCTTTCAGCAGGGCAATTCCGGGCCGCTCGAAACCGCGGGTGGGCTCGTACCCGGACACGACGGCAGCGGACCGGTACATCTCGCGTTCGCCGTCGACACGGCGGACATTCCCGCCTGGGAGGCGCGCCTTGCCGAGCTCGGCGTTGCCGTCGAAAGCCGCGTCCGATGGAATCGCGGCGGCACCAGCCTCTATTTCAGGGATCCTGACAATTGGATTGCAGATTTCAGATTGGACATTTGCAGATTTCTGAATTTTGACCGTCGGAATTGAATTGGATCCGAAATTCCTGCATCTGAAATTCAATCTGAAATCTGAAATCTGCAATCTGAAATCTCAAAGTCCCTGCGTCACTTCGTTTCACCAATGCTGTACAAATGCTCGTACCCGCGAAGCAGAATCTCGCTGTCCACCACGGCGGGGGACGCGTCGAATCCATCATCGAGCTTGTTCTTCGCGAGCACCTCGAACGCCGGGCCGTGTCTGATCACGATCGTGACGCCTTCGCGGCCTGCCAGGTAGACACGCCCCCGCGCGCCCACGGGCGAGGCGAAGACGTTCGGCACGCCGTCGAGGCGCTGCAGTTGATAATGCGGCTTGCCTGTCGCTGCGTCGAACGCGGAGAGAATCCCGGAGTTGGTTTTCAGGAAATAGAGAATGCCGTCATAGAGCAGCGGTGATGGAACGTACGGCGTATCTCGATCGAGCGACCAGACTATGGCGTTCGACTTCGAGAGATCGCCGTGGGCATCCGCCAGCCGAATCGCTTTCAGGTTGTTGCCGCGGAACCCGCTCATCACGAAGACCATGCCGTCGCCGGACACTGGCGACGGAATCGGGTTCATGGTCACGCCCGGACTCTCCCACACCACCTGGCCGGTCTCGAGGTCGTAGCTCCGGACTTTGTTCATCGCCGGCGCGATGACCTGCGCGCGACCCGCGTGCTCGACGACGAGCGGCGTCGCCCAGGTATCGATTTCGTCGCGGGTCACCCGCCAGAGCTCCCGGCCGGTCAGGGCATCGAGCGACACGATGAACGACTGCCCCTGGTGATCCCAGACGATGACGAGGCGGTTGCCGTAGAGGACGGGCGTGCTCCCCTCGCCGAACTCGCTGCGCATCTGCTTGTTGCCGAGATCCTTCTGCCAGAGCAGCATACCGTCCATGCCGTACACGTACATGCCCTGCGATTCGAACCACGCGTACACCCGCTGCCCGTCGGTGATGGCGGAGCTCGACGCATAGGTGCCGTTGTCCTGGTGCGTCGCTTCGTGCGGGACGGCCTCGCAGGCGGTCCGCTCCCACAGCGTCTTGCCCGTGCGCCGATCGATGGCGAGCACGACGAAGCGATGCCGGTTGCGCGGCCGCACGCCGCCCTGCGGCGCATGGGCCGCGCCGCCGGCCAGCGCAGTCGGCACGGCCGACAGCACAAAGACGCGATCGCCCCAGACGACGGGCGATGCGGATCCGCGGCCGGGAATCTCCACCTTCCAGCGGACGTTCTTCGTTTCGCTCCATTCGAGCGGCGGGTCCGCGTACTTCGACACGCCCGTGGCATACGGTCCGCGCCACTGCGGCCAGAAGCGCTCTGCCGCGGCCGCACCTTCGGGGCCCTGGCGTCCCTGAGCCGCCGGGTCCGATGCGGCAATAGCCGACGCGATCAGCAGCAGGCCACCGATCGAGCGGAAAGAAGTGCGGAGCATTGTTCGTCTCCGAGCCGCATGGATTCACCACCCACCCGGCGTTTGGGTCAGCAACCACGAAGAAATGGAACCGCAGAAAAGGCGCCAGGTCCCTTTGTGTCCTTTGTATCCTTTGTGTCCTTCATGCAATGTAGTATCGTCCATGCAGCCGTTCGATTTTCATCTTCGCACGCGCGTCCTCTTCGGTGAAGGCGCGATCTCGCGGCTGGGCGACGTCGCTCGTGAGCTCTTGTTCACGCGCGCGCTCATCGTCGCCGATCCGGGGATCGTCG
>QHWF01000017.1 GCA_003222455.1 Acidobacteriota bacterium | reverse complement strand
CGGCGACGGCGTCGCGAAGCGACGCCGGCCGCTACCACGGCTCCCTTCGCGACCTTAGCGGCCTTTGCGTTCGTCCGTTGTGTACGCGGGGAGGGTCGCTAGCCATGAGGACCCTTTTTATGCGACGGGGTGAGCGCGCTCCCGCTCATGACGACTCCGTGGTTGATTGTCGTTCCTCGGACAGGCTCCCAGGAACGGGCCGCTCAGTCCGGGAGCGCTTCGACCGCAGCAGGCGCCGGCCGGACGTACCGCGAGACGACATCGACGGTGCCCTGCACCTTCAGCCGGCGCATCAACAAGGCGAACTGATCCTCCAGCGCCGTGCCGATCGCGCTCCGCACATCGCCGGTCAGGCTCCACAGCTCACGCTTGAAAGCGCCGATGGCCTTCTTGCGCGTTTTGTAGATGAACTGTTCGTCGGTGTCGTGCGGTGCGCGATCGTCAGCGGCATGCTGGCGAACCCAGTCGTACATGCCGGCCTTGAGGTCCGGCGGAAACAGCGGGTGGTCGTAGATGATGTTCAGGAACTCGGTCGCCAGATGGATTTCGCACGCGCCGGCGCGGGGAAACGCGTCGAATGCGTCCGACGCCAGCGTCGAGGCGCCGTGCTGGACGGCGCCAGCCAGACCGTACTCCGCGCGGGCGACTCGCGACAATTCCGCGAGCGTGTCGAGATCGATGCGGACGTCGCGCCGTACCGTGCCGTCCGCGTTCACGAAGCCGCCGTGCGTGGTGCCCGTCTGCACGCTGATCTTGCTGATGCCGGCGTAGCCGCCGCGCGCCTTCAACGCCTGGTGATAGCCGGTCATGAACGCGCGCAACTCGTGGACGTCCGAATTCCGCCCGCCCACTTCGCCGATTTCGCCGCCCACCGACACCGTCACGTCCCGAGGCTCGTGCTGTCGGATGAACGCGGTGAAATCGGCGGCGAGCGTGGTGTTCACCTGCTGCTGTTCGGGGAGCGATGGTTTCTGGAGGTCGACGAGCGTTGAGGCATCGATGTCGATGTTGTAGAAACCGGCCGCGATCTCTTCGGCGATGAGGGCGCGCACATCTGCGAGCTCCTGCTCGCGATCCGCGCTGTTGTATTTCTTCGCGTTGATCTGAACGTGATCGCCCTGGATGAACAGCGGCCCGCGGTGCCCCTCGCGGATGGCAGCCCCGATGACGACAGCCGCGTACTCGTGCGGCGGCTGCATCGTGTAACCCATCTCACCCCGCGAAATCTCGAAGATCACGGCGCCGGCAGCCAATGCTTTTGCCGCTCGAACGACGGCGCGTGCCGTGTCGTACGCCATCGCCCGCACGTTGATGGCGGGTACGGTGAAGCCGCCGGCCTCGCCCCGGCCGACGGCCATGTACAGCTCATGGATGGATGCGGGTCTGATTCCGACCACCGGCGCCAGGCTGCGCAGCGTCGCGCGTGCCCTGGTGCGCAGCTCTTCGCTCGATCCGAACACCGACGTCCACACGAGCCGGTCGATCAGATCGCCGGTGAGATTGGCTGTGCTGGTGACTGCAACATGATCGCCGAGCACGGTCGCAACCGGCGACACGGCCGCGACCATTTCCGTGATGCTCTGGTAAGTCTTCCTGTCTTCGTGACTTCGTGGTTGCATTTCTGGTGGGTGCATTCGTCGGCTAGGCAACCGTCACCTCTTGGCTGAGATACACGTCCTGGATGGCATTCAACAGGCGCACGCCTTCGGTCATCGGCCGCTGAAACGCTTTGCGGCCCGAGATCAGACCCATCCCGCCGGCGCGTTTGTTGATCACCGCGGTCTTCACCGCTTCCTTCAGATCGCTTTCACCCGCCGAGGCGCCGCCCGAGTTGATGAGTCCGGCGCGGCCCATGTAACAGTTCGCCACTTGATACCGCGTCAAGTCGATCGGATGGTCGGTCGTGAGGTCGGAGTACACCTTCGTGTCGGTCTTGCCGAAATTGAGCGCCTTGAACCCGCCGTTGTTCTCGGGCAGCTTCTGCTTGATGATGTCGGCCTCGATGGTCACCCCGAGGTGATTGGCCTGGCCGGTGAGGTCCGCCGACACGTGATAATCGGCTTCCTTGGTTTTGAACGCGGCGTTGCGCAGATAACACCAGAGGACGGTGAACATGCCGAGCTCGTGCGCCTGGTGGAACATCTCGGTCACTTCCTGGAGCTGCCGCTTCGACTCCTCCGATCCGAAGTAGATGGTCGCACCGATACCCATCGCGCCCATCTCGAAGCCTTGCCGGACGTTGGCAAACCGGATCTGATCGAAGCTGTTCGGATAGGAAATGAACTCGTTGTGGTTGACCTTCAGCAGAAACGGGATCTTGTGCGCGTATTTCCGCGCCACCGAACCGAGAACGCCGAGCGTGGACGCCACGCCATTGCACCCGCCTTCAATCGCCAGCTTCACGATGTGGTCGGGATCGAAGCACTGCGGGTTGGGCGCAAACGACGCGCCGGCGGAGTGTTCGATACCCTGATCGACCGGCAGGATCGACACGTACCCGGTACCGGCAAGTCGTCCGTGATTGAGGAGCGCCTGCAGACTCGTCAACACGCGCGTCGGTCGATCAGAGAGCGCGCAGATGCGATCGACGAAATCAGAGCCCGGCAGATGAAGAGTGTCCTTCGGAATCGTCTTGCACTGATGATCCAGCAGTCCCCGGGCGTCCTTTCCGAGGATGGTTTCGATTTCAGTGACTTGCGTAATCGTTCCAGGCATCGATACCCTCAGTTCGGGTGAGTATTCGCCGGCCCAGGAGCGTGTCTGAGAAACCAGAACACGCTCCTGGTAGGCCGGCTTCGCCGGCGAAAAACAACAATAATCCAGGAGCCCGTCCGATCAATGCCGAACGGGCTCCTGGTTGGCGCGCTACGCGCGCTAATTTTACCACCCGGACACGTCCCGGCTCCGTCCCGACTCCGTCCCCGCCAGCTATTCGTTAGTCGCCGGAAAGCGGAAGTCCTCGGCCGACACGGCCGCGACGGCAGATGCCACCATCTCGCTGATCGGCAGCGCCTGCTCCGCCTGGGCCACCTCGTCGGGTCGGGCCCGCGTCGCCGGGTGTCGGGGCGTAAACAACGTGCAGCAGTCCTGGTCCGGAATAATCGAAATGGGAAACGTACCGATGCGCTGCGCCTCAGCCGAAATCTCGTCCTTGTCCATCCCGACGAGCGGCCGGAGGACCTCCATGTCGGTGGCCGCCGAAATGGCGGTCATGTTTTCCAGCGTCTGCGAGGCGACCTGACCAATCACCTCGCCGGTCACGAGCGCGCGCGCCCGCCCGGCGCGCGCCAGACGCTCGGCGATTCGCAGCATCAGCCGGCGGTAGACGACGACGCGCAGGTCCGGACGGATGGCGAGCACGACGCGCTGCTGCAGATCGCCGAACGGCACCAGCAGCAACCGCGATCGCAGCTGATAGGTCGTCAGTAACGTTGCGATCTCGCGCACCTTTTCCTGCGACGCACGCGACAGAATGGGATAGGCATGAAAGTGAACCAGCAACACGGAACAGCCGCGGCGCATCATCCGATACGCCGCCACCGGCGAATCGATGCCGCCCGACAAGAGGCACGCCACGCGGCCGCCGGTCCCGGTCGGCAGACCGCCGGCCCCCGGCTGCTTCCCGAACAAATAGAAGGCACCGTCCGGCAACATCTCGATATGAATGGTGAGCGCCGCGTTGTCGAGATCGACGCGCCACCCTGTCGCCTGTTTGATCAGCCCGCCGACTTCGCGCTCCACCTGCGGCGACGTGAACGGCAGCCGCTTGTCGGCGCGAGTCGCCGAGACGCGAAACGACTCAGGTGCGATGCTGCCGAGATCGCCCAGGATCGCCGACGCCAGCGTCGCGAAATCGTGCGTGGAACGGCTCGCAGACGAGAAATTCGCGACGCCGAACACGCGCGCGAGACGCACGCGCACTTCTTCCCACGACGCATCGGGCCCGAGCTCGATCTCGATCCGTCCCATGATGGCTCGAATCGCGAGCACGTCGAGCCGCGCCAGTGCAATCCTCAGGTTGCGGACGAGCAGCTGAATGAACCACGGCCGGTTGCGTCCCTTGAGCGCCAGCTCTTTATAGTGAACGACGACTGAGGTCATCTCGGCTTTCGGCTCCGGGCTTCGGGCTCTGCTGGCGCGAACGTCACGATCGAACGCAGAGGCCGCAAAGGGCGCGAAGAAGATCACTACTTCTTCGCGGCCTTCGCGGCCTTGCGTTCCAAGGCCGCGTCAGTTACTCGGGCACGCTCCCAGGCCCAAAGCCTAGAGGCTAAAGCCTGAAGCCTGACGCCCCAAGCAAGCGTCGGCCGCGCGATGTCCGGAACGGACCGCGGACTCGATCGTGGCAGGCAGTCCGGTGTCGATCCAGTCGCCGGCCAGGAAAAACCCCGGGATGCCCGTCTCGGTCGAGGGCCGCGCGGGCTGGCCCGGCGCGAGCGAGAACGTCGCGCGGGGCTCCCGGACAACCGTCGCGCGCACCAGACGCGCGGCGCGGATGTCGGGCAGCGCGTCGAGCAATTCGTGGTGTGCGATCGCGATCAGCTCCTCGTTCAATCGATCGACGAGGGGACCGGCGCCGCTCGAGACCAGCGACAGATACGATGCGTCGCCGCCGAACACGGTGCGTTTGTCGAACACCCACTGCATCGCGCGTCCGGGAAGCCCGAGGAAGGGTTCGTCGATGACCCTCCGATCGAACCACAGGTTCACCGTTACAATCGGCGACGATTCCATCCGCCGCGCCCGATCGATGGTGTCGGCCATCGCGGCCGGCACATCGTCGAAGAGGTCCGGCAGCGCGTGCCACGGCACCGACGAAATGACGGCGCCGGGCGTCCACCGTTCGCCATTGCTGCCGATGGTGACGACGCCGCCGTCGATTCGGACCTTCGCCGTCACTCCCGTTCGAACGGCGCCGCCAAGGCGTTCGACGTACGCTCGCGCCGGTTCCGCGTACATCTGATGCAGCGGCCTGGTCGGCAGCACGATGGCCGCCGACCGTGAATCGGCGCCGAACATCTCGCCCAGGACGCGAACGAAGGTGGGCGCCGACGCCCTCGCCGGCGATTGATTCAGCGCCGCGAGGGCGAGTGGATTCCAGAGCATCTCGCGAATCGTCGCAGTCTGCCGATTGCGAATCAGCCAGTTCTCGACGGTCTCGCCGGGCGACGCCGCCCGCCTCCGCGCGCCCGGCTGCGCTTCGCGGCGTGCGAGCTTCAGCGGCGCGGCCATCGCGAACGCCGCGAGCCGGTCGCGCCACGGCAGCCCGTCCCAATCGAGCACGCCCGCAACCAGGTGCAGCGGCGGCGGCAGCGTCGTCGGACACGTGAGCCGCGATCGCCTGCCGCGTCGATCGATCATGGGCACGCTGAGGTGCGGCTGCATGTGCACGTGGTCGCCGGCACCAATCTCATTCAGGAACGCGAACGTCGCCGTGTAGCAGCCGAGCATCACGTGCTGCCCGTTGTCCACGAGCTCGCCGGTGTCGCGATCCGGGAACGCGGTCGCGCGGCCGCCGAGCCGCGATCGCGACTCGAGGACCAGCACGCGCGCCCCGTGCCGCGCGAGCCTGCCGGCGGCGCTCATGCCGGCGAATCCGGCTCCGATGACGACCACGTCGAACTTCGTTATGCCGGCCACAGCCATTGCCTCAGCGCAATCAGCGCCTGACGTGGCCGCGCCACGCGGGCGCGAGCGGTGAACACGTCATACCCATTGCGTTCAATGCGGTTCAACGTTTCGTAATACACCGCGCGCATGATCTCCGCCGCCACCAGGCGACGGCGATCGTGGCGCGGCAGCGCCGCGGCCGCACGACGATAGAACTCGTGCGCACGACGGCACTCCAGCTCGATGAGCGCGCGCAGCGGCTGACTGGCCACGCCGGCCGCCAGGTCGTTGACCGTGACGCCGCAATGCGCCAGATCGCTCAGCGGCAGATAGACGCGGCCGCGCTCGAAGTCGCCTTTGATGTCCCGGAGGATGTTCGTCAGCTGCAATGCGATCCCGAGATTCTGAGCATATTCGCACGCGCGCGGTCCCGACGATCCGAAAATGCGGATGCAAATCAATCCGACGGCGGACGCGACCCGCCGACAGTACAGTAACAGGTCGTCGAACGTCTCATACCGCGTCCGCTCCAGATCCATCGCCACCCCATCGATCACCTCGTCGAACTGCTGGCGCGGCAGGCTGAATCGATCGATGAACGGCTGGAGCCGGCGGCCCTGCGCCGTCGAGGGGCGCTCCCCGTTATAACAGCGAGCCAGCTCCGCCCGCCAGAAGGGCACCGCCTCGCGGCCCGAGGGAAGGTCGGCTCCCGACGGCGCCTCGTCAACGGCGTCGTCGACAGCCCGGCAGAAATCCCAGACGGCGACGATGGCATGACGCTGCTCGGACGGGAGCACCAGAAAGGAATAGTAGAAGCTCGTATTCCGGGCCATCAGTATCGCGAACCCCACGTCAGCGCATGCCACAGGATGACCGGGACGTCGCGCGCGCCGAGTGTGGGACGGTAGTCGAGCAGATCGCGGCGTCCGCGGTCAACCTTGGCGAGGATGCGCATCCCGCCCAGCCAGGTGAGCCTCAACTCGTAACGCAGCCGGCCGCGAACGCCGTCGCAGACGCCACGGCCGCGCGCGAATTGCTCCGACGTGACATCGACGCAGCGCGCCAGTGCGCCGGTCCACGCGGCACTGAGTGGCGCCTTCGGCACGTCGTCTGTGGTCACGCCCGCGGCCGCCTGCACCTCGCGCGGTACATAGAGCCGGCCCGCACGCCAGTCACGACCGAAGTCCTGCCAGAAGTTCGTGAGCTGCAGCGCGGTGCACAAGGCGTCCGACAACCGGTCGATCCGATCGTCACGCACGCCGGCGATGCGCAGGACCAGGCGGCCGACCGGATTCGCCGATCGACGGCAATAATCGAACAGGTCGGCCCACGAAGCATACCGGCTCGTCATGGTATCCTGACCAAACGCGCTGATCAGATCGTCGAAGAGCGCCACCGGCAGGTCGAGCGATCGAATGGTGTGCGCCGTGGCGACGATGATCAGATCCTCGTGATCGTGTTGCGGTTCGGCGGCGCGCTCGACGCCGAGAGCCGTGTGCAGACGTCGCTGCCAGGCATCGAGTCGAGCACGCCGTTCCTCGGACGGCAGCGCCCCTTCGTCGGCCAGGTCATCAGCCACCCGGGCGAACGCGTACACCGCGGCGATGTGGGCGCGCATGGCCGCGGGCAGCAGGCGCGACGCGACCGGAAAATTCTCGTAGTGGGATCGCACCAGCGCCTCGCATGCCGCGTAGGCGCGAGGACAATCAGACATTAGTCGTTGGTCATTAGTCGTTCGTCGTCCGCCATCAGTCCTCATGCGTGATCTCGTGGCCGCGATCGTGGCCATTGCCCTGTTGCTGTGGGCGGCGAGCCTGGCATCCACCTTACGGGCGTCGCGGCGTCGCCGTGAGCGCCAGTCTGATTCTGAACGGGCATTGGGGCGCACAATCGTTGCCGAGATTCCAGCCGGCGACGATCTCGTCCTGGTCAGTGTCGACGCGGCGCGCATCTACTATGGGGAGCAGTCGATCGACAAAGACCTCATCGCCGCGGTCCGTGTGCTGATCAACGGCGTGCCCATTGCCGGGTACGTCTCGACCCGTCACGCCGGCGACGCGGCGCGCCAGCGAACGAGCTTCGAGGATCGCGCCGAGGGCATCGCACGCGATCGATGGGACGTTGCGGTAGAGACGGTGACCGGAACGACGCTCATCGAGTGCGGGGCGATCCGCGAGCGCGTCTCGCAGGAACTGGCGCGGAAAGTCTTCGATGCGATCAAAGCCGATCTCGAGCGTCGCGACGCGTGAAACTGTCGCGACGCGTGGCGAAGAAAACGGAGGTGACGGAGAGAACGGGATCACACAGAGCCGCAGCGAAACGGAGCATTTGTTTTGTGCAGCCACTGTTCGTCTCCGTTCCTCCGTTTCTCCGTGTGATGCCGTTGTCTCCGTCCACTCCGTTGCCTTCGAGCGACTACCACTCGGTCTCGGGAACACCCGCCCGGTGATTGACGATCCGGGCCAGGACGAAGAGCAAATCGGACAGCCGGTTGACATAGCGGAGGAGCACCGCGTCGACGGGCGGTTCGAGCGCCACGATCCGTCGCTCGGCACGGCGGCACACCGTGCGGGCGACGTGGAGGGCGGAGCCCGCCGGCGTGCCACCCGCCAGGATGAAGCGCCGGAGCGGCGGCAGCTCGCTGTCGAACTGATCGATCAGCGTTTCCAGCCGGGCGACGTCGGCGTCGGTCAGCGCCGCTTTTGTGACGCGTGACGCGATCTTGTCCGCTGGATCGGCGAGTTGGGCCCCGAGCGCGAAGACGTCGCGTTGAATCTGACCGAGCGCGGCGTCGAGCGGTCCCGCCCCATCCGACGCCCGGACGAGGCCGATCCACGCGTTCAGCTCGTCGACCTCGCCGTAGGCGTCCACGCGCTCGTCGTTTTTCCTGACGCGCGTGCCGTCGAAGAGCGCCGTCTCCCCCGCGTCGCCGGTACGCGTGTAGAGTTTCACGACCGGATTATACGAGATGGCTCCCAGAAGACTGACCACGCTCACGCTGCCCGCACCGGCCGACCGCCGGCGCTTTCGCGCCCGGCTGCTCGCCTGGTACCGCCGGCACGGCCGCGATCTCCCGTGGCGGAAGACCGACGACCCGTATCACATCCTCGTCTCCGAGATCATGTTGCAACAGACGCAGGTCGATCGCGTGCTGCCGAAATACGGCGAGTGGCTGCAGAAGTACCCGTCGCTCGCCGCGCTCGCGGCCGCGCCCGAACAGGAAGTCGCGGCCACGTGGTACCCGCTCGGCTACAACGTCCGGCCGCGGCGATTGCAGTCGATCGCCCGCGAGGCTATGGCCAACTACGGCGGGCAGCTGCCATCCGACAAGGAGACGCTCCTGTCGTTCGCCGGCATCGGCGACTACACCGCCGGCGCGATTCGCAGTTTTGCCTTCCGGGAGCGCGCGGCGATTCTCGACACGAACGTGGCGCGGGTGCTGTTCCGGGTCTTCGTCGACAACGGCGACCCGAAGAGCCACGCGACAAAACGGCATCTCTGGGCGATCGCCAACAGCCTGGTGCCGTCACGCCATGTGTTCGACTTCAATCAGGCGTTGATGGACCTGGGCGCGATGGTC
This sequence comes from Acidobacteriota bacterium, assembly GCA_003222455.1. Classification (GTDB taxonomy): domain Bacteria; phylum Acidobacteriota; class Vicinamibacteria; order Vicinamibacterales; family CAVVIG01; genus QHWF01. The sequence goes on along the minus strand of QHWF01000017.1, from coordinate 406 downwards.
TGCGTGGCGCGAAACCCCAGATGCCTCGTGTGTCCGATGACCAGGAGCTGCCGCGCCTTTCAATCAGGCGGCGAGCGATGATCGCGACGCTCGTGGTCACCGCGGCGGTGATTGCTCGAGACGACTGCTACCTCGTGACGCGGCGGCAGCGCGGCGTTCACCTCGAAGGGTTCTGGGAATTTCCCGGCGGGAAATGCGACGCCGGCGAATCGCTGGCCGGCTGCCTGGCGCGGGAATTGCGCGAAGAGCTGGACGTCGACGCGCGGATCGGCGACGAGATTCACGTCGCCACGCATCGATACGACGACCGCGCCATCGAATTGCATTTCATCGAATGCGCGCTCACCGGCGATCCGCGGCCGCAGCTCGGGCAGGACATGCGCTGGGTGCCCCGCGCCGAGCTTCG
>QHWF01000897.1 GCA_003222455.1 Acidobacteriota bacterium | reverse complement strand
CTGACCGATCTGTTGGGCGTCCCGAGCGAGAAGATCGTTATCGCCGCTCCTGGCATCAACCTTCCACCCCCGTCCGGCGCTACTTTCGGAGGCGCCCGTCCTTACTTCTTATATCTGGGGGGACCGAACCCCAACAAGAACCTCCCCAATCTGCTGGACGCGATGGCCCGTACTCCGACCCTGCCGGAAGAGTTATTGATCGCGGGACACTGGCTCCCCAAGCAGGTCGCGGCGCTAAACGCCAGAGTCTCTGCCTCTGGTCTGGCGGCTCGGGTGCGCCACATCGGCTTCGTGCCCGACGGCGAGCTCGCGGTTCGTTTAAGGGACGCGACCGCGGTTGTCATCCCTTCCCGGTCCGAGGGTTTCGGGCTCCCCGTCGCGGAAGGCCTGGCGGCCGGCGCGCTGGTCGTACACAGCCGGATCCCGGTGCTCGAAGACACGTCGGCCGGCGCCGCCCTCACTTTTGATCCCGACTCGGCAGAGCAGCTCGCGGAGTCACTGCGGCGGGCATCGGCCGGCGGCGCCGACACGCGTGAGCTGCGCGAGAGGGGACTACGGCGAGCGAAGGACCTGACCTGGGATGAAGCTGTCCACGCGACGATCGACTCCTACCGCAAGGCCCTGGCCTCTTGAAGCGGATGCGGGTCGGCATCGACGGCCACATGGTCGGCGGGCAGGAAACCGGAAACGAGACGTACATCAAGGGATTGGTCGACGGCCTCGCCGAGCTGAAGCCTGAGCTGGACGCGCTTGTCTTTCATGTCGACGGGGCGTGGGCGTCTGCGCGTCCGCCTCTTACCTTCCAGAGGCTTGTCACCGGCAGCCCGTACTTTCGCCTCGTGGTCGACCTGCCGGCGAGGTCTGTCACCCAGCGCCTCGACGTGCTCCATATGACCTACGCCGCCCCGGTCTGGTCGGCCGCTCCCATCGTCCTGACCGTGCATGACATCTGCTACGCGACCAATCCCGAATGGTTTTCCGAACGCGACCTTCGGGTACTCAACGCCGTCATTCCGCGCTCGATCAGGCAGGCGGCCCACGTGATCACCGATTCGAATTCGGCCCGACAAGAGATCATCGGTCGTTACGGCGTGCCTGAAGCAAAGATCTCAGCCATCCCGATCGGGCCAGGAGCGGGGGCTTCACCGATCTCGACCGAGGAAGCACGCGCTGCGCTTTTGGCACTGGGCTTGAGCCCCGCCAAGCCATATCTCCTTGCCGTTGGCAACCTGCAGCCGCGCAAGAACCTCGAGCGACTCATCCAGGCATTCCAGGTTCTGGTCCGTGACCGCGGCCACGACATCGACCTGGTCATCGTCGGACCAAAGCGCTTCCACGCGGACCTCATCGTTGACGCGGCGCGCTCGTTGTCGGACCGCGTCCACTTCACCGGCTACATCACCGACGCCCAGCTCGCGGCCTGCTATCGGTGCTCCACGGCTTTCGTGTTTCCCTCGCTCTATGAGGGTTTCGGGTTGCCAGCGCTGGAGTCCATGGCTCAGGGCGCGCCGGTCGCATGCTCCACCGCCGGCGCGTTGCCCGAAGTCTGCGGTCGGGCCGCGGTCTACTTCGACCCCCGGTCGGTCGATGCCATGGTCGACGCGGTCGAGAAGATCCTGGGCGACGCCAACCTGCGCAAGAGTCTCGTTGAAGCCGGATTGTCACGGGCCCGAGAGTTCAGCTGGCGGAGAACAGCCGAACTGACCGTCGAGATCTACCGCCGGGCCGCCAGCTCCTCGTAGATCGCGGCCGTCGCCTCGGCAGCCGATCGCCAGGAGAACTGAGTCCGTCGCCGGCGACCTCGGTCGCTCAGCTCGGAGCGAAAACCGGGCTCCTCTTGCATGCGCCTCAGTGCGATGGCGAGCGCGTCGACATCACTTGGCTCGAACAACACCCCTGCGTCGCCAACCACCTCGGGCAGCGATTGGCGGTTGGCAGCGATCACCGGTGCGCCGCAGGCCATCGCCTCCACAAGCGGCAAACCGAATCCTTCGCCATGCGAGGCCAAAACAATGCACAGCGCTTCGTGATACAGCGCGCGCAGGATCTCGCGGGAAACGAACCCGGGCATCAAGACTGCGTCCTCGACCCCGCCCTCTCGCGCGACCGCTCGCAAGGTATCCGCGTAGCCGGCGCGGTCCGAACCGGCGAACACGAGCTTCGCCTTGGCAGGCAGTCCTGATACGCCAAAGGCCCGGATCACGGTTTGAAGATTCTTCTGCGGCGCAAGCACGCCGACAGAAAGCACAAATTCGCCGACACCGGTCAGTTTCCTTGCCGCTACGAGGTCATCTACGCTCGGAGCTTGATCAAAGAAATCATCTGGCGCGAGCGGGACGACGACCACTTTCTCTTGAGTCACGCGAAGGAGACGGCAGATCGCAGCCTTGGAGAACTCGG
>QHWF01000016.1:5486-21379 GCA_003222455.1 Acidobacteriota bacterium | reverse complement strand
GATGGATCTGTGGGCGGATCGCGACGACCTCCTGATTGCGGTGAGCAGCTCCGGCGAATCTGAAAACATCCTCAAGGCTGCGGCGACCGCGCGCGAGAAGGGTTGCCGCCTGATTACCTTCACCGGCTTCGCGCCCGCCAATCGACTGCGACAGCTGGGCGACGTCAACGTCTACGTGCCCGCGTCCGATTATGGATACGTCGAGACGGCGCATGCCATCGTCGCGCACTGCATCACCGACATGGCGGCCATGCGCGCCTCCGCCTCCGCGCCAGTCTGAAGATGACCGTCGGTACCCGGCGGCTCTGGCCGATGCCGGACGCGATCATCGCGGTTGCGCTGTTCGTCTTCGCGATGATCGCCGGCGTCCTGTACTGCCGTGCGTTCGATCGAACCGGGGCGCCGGCCGAACCGTGGGTCAGGGAGCTCGGCGCCGCCGTCGCCTTTGCCTGCGGGCGTGGCTACGTCGATCCCGGCTACGAGCCCAGCCCGGCGGTGTCCGCGTTCCTCGAAAAGAAGATCGATCACATCTCGTGCGCGGATCTTCCCGCCGGCGCGCCGAGGCAGCCTCCCAATTTCACGCAAGCTTTGTACAGATACATGACCTTGTCGGTCGGCTTGATCTGGCGGCTGCTCGGCGTTTCGTGGGCCAACGTGGCACTGCTTCTCGGTGTCCTGTACGCGGTGTCGGTGGCTGCGGTCTACGGAACGTTCCGGCTCGCGGTCGGCCGCGCGCCTGCGGTCGCCGGTGCGCTGATGATGACGATGTCGCCGCTCGAGCTCCGGTTCCTGCCGCAGCTTCGCGACTACGCGAAAACGCCGTTCATGCTGACGCTGATCTTCGTCCTGGGCACGCTGGTCGTGCGGCCGTTCAGCAGCCGCAGGCTGCTCGGTCTGGCTGCTGCGTACGGAGCCGTGCTGGGCATCGGCTTCGGGTTCAGGAACGATCTGCTCGTCAACGTGCTCCCGTTCTTCGTCACCGTGGCGGTGTTCCTGCCGGGGCCCGTACGATCGCATGCGCGGCTGAAGCTTGCCGCGGTCATGCTCGCTGCCGCGTGCTTCGTGGTCTGCGCCTGGCCGATCATCACCGCCTATCGATCGGGGAGTAACACCGGACACGTCGCGCTGCTCGGGCTGATGACATCGTTCAACGGACCACTCGGCGTGACCGCGTCTGTCTACGACTGGGGCGCGCCTTACGACGACGGGTTCGTGATGAAGGTGGTTGGCAGCTTCGCCGACCGCGTGCATCACCGGCCGGTGGCCGTGCTCTCGAGCGACTACGAGCGCGCGGCGGCAGATTATCTGCTGACCATCGTTCGGCACTGGCCGGCGGATGTGGTGATCAGGGGCTACGCGTCGGTGCTCAGAGTGCTCGAGTTGCCTTTTCAGGTTCGCGCCTACACCACCGCGGTACCGCCCGCAATCGTCGACGGAAATATCGGACGGCTCTACGCCGTATGGAACGCGGTGGCGTCGCGATTGACCGGGATTGGGGTGCCAATCGCGGCGCTCGCCGTCGTCGCATCGGCGGGTGCGAGTGTGCGCGTGGCGACATATCCGGCGGTGCAGTTCGACGCGCGCCACTTCTTTTTCCTGGAATTCATTCCCTGGCTCGCGCTTGCGATGGCCGCCGAAGGCGCGTGGCGTCTGCTCAAAGCCCTGAGGCAGAAGCGGGCCGGTCTGGCCCTTGCGCCCATCGTCGCTGACCGTGGCCGCCGCGTCCTGGCATTCGCCGTCAGCGCGATGCTCGCACTCGGCGGGAGCGTCGTGGCCCTGCGCGCCTATCAGCAACGGCACGTCACCAGCCTGCTGGAGAGCTATCTCGAGATGCCGGCAGAGACGCTGACGTTGAGCCGAACGCAGGTCGGCAATCGCCAGGTCCTGGTACGGTCCGACCAGTTGAGCCAATCCACCGAGCCACGCGTCCGCGCCGAATATCTCGCCGTAGATATCAAACCGCGCAGTTGCGATCGATTGCTGGCGGCAGTCACGATCCGCTATGCGACGATGAGCGGCTACACCGACCTGTCGGAGCGCGTCTATGTGCCGGTGCCGCGAGCCGACGCGCCCTTTCATCTCCTCTTTCCCGTCTACTACTCGCCGGGATCGTATTTCACCGGACTGGAATTGAACGAAGCCGACAGCGAGTGCATAGCGGCGATGCGTCGAATCAGGGACCTCGATCGCACGCCGATCCTGCTGAATCTGACGCTGCCGCCCGATTGGCAGCAGATGAAGTTGTATCAAACGCTCACGAACTGGGAGCGGCCGAGCGCACCGTATCGCGTCCGCGTCTACGCCTGGCCGCGGATGCTGGATCCCGCCCGCCTCGATCTGAGGCACGTGACGTTACCGGCGCTCGCACCGCTGTCGCACTCACGCATCGTCAGCGGCGATGCGGCGGACCGGTGGGTGGTGCGAGGGTTCTCGCGCAGCTCCACCTCGTTTCTGGTGCGGCTTCCCGAACGGCCGGTAGCGAAAGGCCTCTGTTTTGTCGCGCGCGGGACGCTGTATCGCGGAGCGTTCACGTTGGGATTGCTGCGGAACCAGCTCTGGGCGACGACCGTGAACGTCACCGCCCCGGGCGAGTTCCTTGCGGTCGTGGAAGCGCCTGACGATGGCGCCTACGTTCCCGCGCTCGCAAATTTCCTGATGGGGCTCAACCGCCGGAACGACTTCGTCGTCACCTCGGCCGGATGGGCCAGTCCGAATCACCCGTCCTCCCGGCAGGCTCTGGAGCGGCGCCTCGAATGAATGTTGCGAGCCCTGTCGAACGTCTCGTTCGGCCCGAGCAGAAAATCGACCGTGCCGCGGGGCCTGGGACCGATCTGGCGATTGCCAGTGCGCTCGGCGCAGCCGTGCTGGCCGTGAGCGTGTACTTCGCTCCGCGGGGATTTCATCTCGGCTTCGTCGATATGGGGCACGACGGCTACCAGCTTCGGCAGGTGCTCGATCTGAGTGAAGGCGCGGTGATCTTCAGGGACACCTTCGACCAATACGGGCCGCTCACCGGCTATCTGAACACTGCGGGATTCCTGGCGCTCGGCCGGCGGCTGCTGGCCGTGAAGTACTTCCTCGCCGGCTGGTACGCCGTCATTGGCGGTCTGCTGTTCATGATGGCGCGCCGCTGGCTGAGTCGCTCTCTTGCGGCCTTCAGCGTGATCCTCTGGCTGGGCCTGGCGCCGTTCTATCAGCACGGCATCATGATCTCGGCACATGTGTACGTGCTGTTGTTTCAAACCGTGGCCACGCTGATTGCACTTCGCGCTCCTCATCTCGCGCCGGGGCGCTATGCGATCGTCGGCGTGCTGACGGGTTTGTCGGCGGTGTCGAAGATGTCGATGGGAGTGGCATTTCTCGCGGCGATCATCCTTTACCTGCTGCTGCGCGTGCTGGTGGAGCGCGGCGCCTGGAGGCCAGCGGCGAAAGCGGCAGTGGCCGTCTCTCTCGGATTCGCGATCGTGATTGGAATCGCCCTGGCGTTGCTGTGGGCGAACGGCGCGTTTCGTGACTGGTACCTGCAGACCATCGCGTTCCCGCGGCAGTTCTATCTGAGTTATGGCCAGGCGCCGGCTGGCGGCGGGGGTCTCATCGCGCGTCTGACGCCTCGTCTCGTCGCCACCTTCATGGCGGTTCAACAACAGCAGGCGCTGTTCTGGTGGATCATCCGGGGCGTCGTGGTCGTGACCGCCGCCGTTCAGCTGGTCAGCCGACGGGCCGACAACGACCTGTTGCTGATGGCCTGCATCACCGCTGTGCTCTGGCTCGGTGTGTTCGCGTCGCTGAACTTCATGCACCAGTGGTGGACCGTCAGTCTGGGCATCGCGCCGTTGGTGGTCTGTGGCCGCATCGCCATGACGCGGCTGGTCAGTGGCGATCGCGTGCGTTCGTGGAGCACGGTCGCCGTGGTTCTCGTCATCGTTGGTACGGGCCTGATCGATCGGAAGAACGCCGCCATCGCCAGGACGAACACCCTCACCGAAACGATGAACGAGCCCCCGATGTTTCGCGGCATTCGTACCGACGCGTCGACGAAGCGTGCGTTCGAAACGCTCTATCAGGCGATCGCGCGCTACCGCTCACATCATCCCGGGACGAAACTGGTCACCATCGACGCATCCGATGGATGGTGGACGGGCATCAACGAAAGCTTGCCGTTCCTGTCGTTTTTCGAGGACAACGCGCATTCCCAGGCGGCGTACTGGAGCCTGCCGATCCTGACCACGGCGATATATGCCCGCTACACCGACGCGCTCTGGAACGAGATCAGAGCCGACCACCCGTTGATCGTCGAACAGCATGCCGGCTGGTACAAACCGGAAAGCATTTCGGGGTACAGCGTGCTCGCGGCTGCTCAGAACGACGGGGGGAATTGGTACGTGTACGCACATGACGATCCGGATCGGGCGGAGCACGGTGAAGTTTCGATTTACCTGGGCCGTGACGGAAGAACCGAGTCGGGCTTTGCTGAACGTGGAGAGATCCCGCAACTCGCGATGAGGCTGAGCTCGAATGTCGAAGCGGCGTTGCGCGGGCGCATCGGCGTGCCGGACGAATCGAGTGAAGGCACAGAAATACCTGGAACCTTCCCGTTGGTGCTGAACGACCGCGCCTTGGTGAATGCGCGGAACATCGACGTGTATACGTGGCCCGCCGATTTGCGGACGGCGAGCCTCGACGGCGCGTTCGAGCCGATTGCCGAGACCCCTGTGACGCGCGCGGAGATCGTCCGCGACTTGAGGGCCGGCGCATGGGCGGTAGACGGGTACGCGCCGGGGCCGTACTCGTACCTGCTGGAATTTCCCGAGGCGTCGATGGCCGGCGGTGCGTATCTGGTGCTTCGTGGTGAGCTACAGGAAGGCGGGTTCACCGTGGGGTTGTTGCAACACGGGCAATGGACGAATTACGTGAACGTGACGCAGCCAGCACCTGTGTTCGAGGTGGTCGTGCAGATCCAGAAGTCCGGTCGATACAGCCTTGTCGTCGCCAATTGCATCGAAAGTGGCTGGTGGCAGACTGGCTGGCGCTACCGGCTGCGCCGGGCCCTGCATCTTGCGAAGACTGTCGGCCCGAATCGATTCGGGGTCACAGCGGCTGGTTGGATCCATTGAAGTGGCGGGCGGGAGGGATTCGCCGGACTCTGCCGTGAGCCTTCCCGCAGCCCCTCGACGTCGCTCGGGGCAGGCCCGCTCGAGCGACGCACGCGCGGCGCGACAGGTCGCAAGCGCGTGGTTCACAGGTCCGCGAGTCGATCTGATGATTGCGTGTGTGCTCTGGACATTGGGATTCTGCGTCGCCGCGTCGTACATGACCGCGTTCAATCGGCGCGGCGGGGTCGCCGACTTCGGACAGCCCGAGTTCGGCGCGGCCGTCGCGCTGGCCTGCGGCCACGGCTTCGTGAATCTCGGCTACACCGCGACGCCAGGACTCGCCAGGTTTCTCGCGCGCGACCGCGACACGTTTTCCTGCGACGAACTGTCCGGCGTTTCCGGAGGCGAGTTGAACATCACGCAGCGCCTCTACCGGTACTTGATGTCCACGGTCGCCCTGGTGTGGGCGGTTCGCGGGGTGTCCTGGTCTGGATTGTGGCCGCTGTTCGCTTTGCTGTTCGCGTGTGTCATGGCGTCGGCATACGGACTGTTCCGCCTGGCGGCGGGACAGCTTCTTGCCGTGGCGGCGTCGCTGGCCCTCCTCGTCTCGGCGATCCACCTCGGTCATCTTCCGTACTTGCGGGACTATGCCAAGGCGCCGTTCATGCTCGCGCTGTTCCTGGTGATGGGCCGGATAGCCATCGGCCCCGTGACAATCCGCCGCATGGTGGCTTATGGCGTGGCGTTCGGCCTCATTCTCGGCATCGGGTTCGGTTTTCGCAACGACCTGTTGATTAACGTTCCGCCATTCTTCGCCGTTGTCCTGCTGTGTCTGCCGGGCAAGCTTTCCCAGAACCTCCGCTGCAAAGCCGCCGCCATTGGAGCCGCGGCCGCCATTTTCGTTGTCACGGCATGGCCGATACTCAGAGGCTACGGCATTGGGAGCAACACCGGCCACGTCGCCTTGCTCGGTCTGATGACGCCGTTCGACAAGTCACTGGGCATCCGCGGCTCTTACTACGACTGGGGGTATGCGTACGTCGATCAGTTCGGGGCCAACATCGTCAACAGCTACAGTCACGCGGTCCACGGCCGGTTCGTCGAGTACTTCTCCAAAGAATACGACCGCGAAGCTGTCGCCTACCTGCTTCAGATTGCCCGTCACTGGCCCGCGGATTTCGTGGCCCGTGGATATGCGTCGGTGTTGAACATCCTCGAAATGCCCTTCACCGTCGGCACGTACGCCTACAGCATCCCGTACGCTGCGACAAGCGATCGGATGACGGCGTTCTACGGCTGGCAGACGTCGCTGTTGCTCCGTTACCTGGCGGGTCGTGGCGTCGTGCTCACAGTGCTCGCATTGGCGATCATCAGCACTCGATCCGTGCGGACCGCCGCCGCGCTCCTTGTGTTGTTGCTCTACTACGCCGGCTATCCGGCGATTCAATTCGACGTCCGGCACTTTTTCCATCTCGAGTTCATTGCCTGGTGGGCATTGGCGTTCGTGCTGCAGCAGGCGGTTTCGTTTGCGTGGTCGCGCGCACGTGGAGATATCGAATCGTTTCGAACCGCCGCGCGGATGTGGGCACGACCGCTCGCGCGTGCGGTCGTGTTCGTCATCGCCGCAACCACGCTCATCATGGGCAGCCTGACGACGTTGCGCGCCTACCAGGCACCCCACGTACGGGCGCTCGTGCGGGACTATGCGGCGGCTCCGAAGGAGCGCCTGGAGACCACGCGTTTGCCCGATGGCCAGAACGCGCTCATCGTCAGCCGCGGATTGTGGGAGCTTGCGCGCGACGAGACCGCGCTGATGCCGGTTCGCCTGCGTTACCTCGTGGCGGAGTTTTCCGCCAGCGCGGCGTGCGATGTCGTGCAGCTTCCTGTGAACTTCAGATACTGGTACCGGGAAAAGCCGAGCGATTTTTCCCGTCAGATCGTTCTGAAGCTCATGCCGTCCGGCGGCGCGACCCGCGTCTTTTTTCCGGCGTACTACAACCACAGCTGGTCGTCGTCCAAGGGTCCAAGCGAGTCGCACTTCGATGGAATCGAGCTGCCGCGCAGAGACAGCGGCTGCATGACCGCGCTCTACCGAATCACCGACCGCAGCCGATTCCCCCTCCTGCTCGACATGACGTTGGCGCCGGCGTGGGAACAGGCGATGCCATTTCAGACGCTCACCACGATCGAGCATTCGCACAGGGGCGGCGCCCCCGGCTTCTACACGGTGCCCTCCGATCTGGTGGTGACGCGCTCCGCGTTCGCGGAAGGTGCTCAATCGATCTCGAATGAGGTGACCGACCGCGCGAGCATTGCGACCCGGAGCCGAAACGGCGCGTGGGTGGCCACAGGACGCGCAGACGGGCCGCAATCATCTCTGCTTCGGTTCAGAGGACGCACCGTTCCGCGTCATAGTGTCCTGGTTGCGGAAGGCGAGCTGCACACGGGAGGCGTTTCGTTCGGCCTGCTGACCGGCATGCACGCAGGCGTGAAGGTGTCGGTGACCGAGCCGGGTCCGTTTGTTGTCGCGCTCGAAGCGCCCGCCGACGGCGAGTTCGGCGTGGCGGTCGCCAACGACATCGTTCCATGGTGGCCGGCCAGTCATATCGGCCGACGCGTCGGGCCGCTCGTCGCGTGGATACCGGGAGCGACCTTGCGCACCGATGTTGTGGTGAATCGAATCGGCTGGTGGATCGATGGCTCGAGGAGGGAGTGAGGCCCGTGCTGGTCACGACCAAAATTAAAGACATTCACGAACTGGCCGCCGAGCTCGAGCTGGTGCGGCGCGGCCGGACGGTCGTGCAATGTCACGGCGTATTCGATCTGCTGCACATTGGCCACATCCGTCATTTTCAGCAGGCGAAGAAGTCGGGCGAGATGCTCATCGTCACCGTCACGCCGGACCGGCACGTCAACAAAGGCCCTCATCGTCCGGTCTTCACCGAGCTGTTGCGAGCGGAGGCGATCGCGGCGCTCGATGGCGTCGATTACGTGGCCATCAACAAGTGGCCGACGGCCGTCGAAGCGATCCAGCTGCTCCGGCCGGACGTGTATGCCAAGGGCTCCGATTATGCGAACGCCTCGACCGACATTACCGGCGGAATCTCACTCGAGCGAAGCGCCATCGAAGACATCGGCGGAAAGCTGGTGTTCACCGACGAAATCAGGTTCAGCTCGTCGGCGCTGCTCAACCAGCACATGTCGATTTTCTCCGACGAGGTGAACGACTATCTGACGAAGTTCCGGCGCATGTATTCCACCGCCGACGTAACCGGGTTCATCGATCGGGCGCGCGGTGTGCGCGCGCTCGTCGTTGGCGACGCCATCATCGACGACTACCAGTACTGCGAGACCCTCGGCAAATCGGGCAAGGAGCCGATTCTGGCGGCGCAATTCGTCCGCAGCGAGAAGTTCGTCGGCGGCGCGCTGGCGGTCGCCAACCACATCGCGTCGTGCTGCGCGGACGTGCGGCTGGTGACGATGCTCGGCAGCGACGATTCGCACGAAGCGTTCATCCGCGCGAGCCTGGCGCCGGGCGTCGTTCCCGAGTTTCTGACCATGGCGGGCGCGCCGACGCTCATCAAGCGGCGGTTCATCGAGACCTACCCGTTTCAGAAGCTGTTCGAGGTGTACGTCATGAACGAGCAGGCGGCGCAGCAGAAGGCGCACGATCTGTGCGCCGTTCTCGAGCAGGTGGTGCCGGAAGTCGACGTGGTCATCGCCGCGGACTACGGCCACGGCATGATCGGTCCCGCCGTCGTTGACGTCCTGTGCCGGACCGCGCGATGTCTCGCCGTGAACGCGCAGGTGAACGCCGGCAATCACGGGTTCAACACGGTCTCGAAATATCGCCGCGCCGATTTCATTTCGCTTTCGGAAAAGGAGATTCGGCTCGAAGCGCGAAACCCCTCGGGCGACCTGCGCGAGCTCGTGCACCGCGTCGCAGGCGCCCTGCAGTGCCGCCAGGTGCTCGTCACGCGCGGCGCCAGAGGCTCGCTCTGCTATGGCCGCGACGAGGGGTTCTTCGAAACGCCCGGCTTCGCGCTGCGAACGGTCGACCGCGTCGGCGCGGGCGACGCCGTGTTCGCGATTGGGTCGGTCTGCGCGGCCGTTGGCGCCCCGATCGAAGTCATCGGGTTCATCGGAAACGCCGTGGGTTCAGAGGCCGTCGGCATCGTCGGCAACCAGCGGTTCATCGAACGGGCGCCGCTCCTCAAGCACATCGAGGCGCTGCTCAAGGTATAAAGGAACCCTACCAGGGAGGACGCGATTTAACCTCCGCGTCCTCAGCGTCTCCGTGGTAGATCCCTAGCCAGCGCCGCAGCCAACAGTCTTTCACGAAGCCACGAAGAGACACGAAGGTACGAAGCGGGTTGGTACAGGTAATTCTTTGTGACCTTCGTACGCTTCGTGTCTTCGTGATGATCCGTCGGTGTCAGTTACTCGGACACGCTCCTAGAGCAACCCCCGCAGGCGCGCGCGCAGGAACAACGCCAGCGTCGGGCCGTCGGTAATCTGTCCGTCGGCAATCAATCGCTCCACGGTGGCCACAGGCAACACCTTGATTTCTTCGATCGCCTCGTGCTTGTCCGGCGCACCGACGGCGTCGATCCGGGCCAGGTACAGCTGATGGACTTCGTCGAGGCAACCGGTCGTCGCATGCAGCTTGCCGAGATCGACGAGCTCGAGCGGCCGGGACCCGATCTCTTCGAGCAGCTCGCGCTCGGCTTCTTCGGCGCGCGTCCCGACGCCGGAGAACGACCCGCGCGGCACCTCCATGTGCCACTGGCGCGTGCCATGCCTGAACCTGTAGAGCAGCGCAATCGCGTTGTCGAGGACCGGCAGGATCGCCGCGCCACTCGCCACCATCAGGCGGTTGTACAGCCCGTAGCGGCCGTCCGCGAACCGGACCGCATCGCGCATCACGATCAGATACGGATCGACGGCGAGCACGCCCACCCTGATATCGTCGGTGGGAAGTCCCTCGGCGCGGCGATGGTCGAGCGCATCGCGACGGGCGCGTTCGATCGCTGAATCCTCGTGCAGAATCTCGTAGATGTCGCCGTCAGGGTTCGTGAAGCGGTCCGGCCGGTCGCGCACCAAGGCTCGATACCGGGCCAGACAGTCGGCTGGGTCGAAATCACTCATGGCGGGATATTCTACCGGCGCGGAACTTTCCAACGACCTGCTACCGAGCACACGAACCTCAGCATCCTTGGTGGTTGCTACATTTTTCGCCACGAAGACACGAAACCACGAAGAAAGCCCTTAGGTACATTCTTCGTGCGTGCCTCGTGTCTTCGAGACTTCGTGGTTGCATTTTTGGTGGGTGCATTTTGTGGGCTCTAGGGTAAGCATCATCATCAAGACGGACTAGGGCAATTCAGTGATCCCTCGCGACTACGACGCCGAGCACAAGAACGGCACGCGCAAGTACGCGTACCGGTTCGACACCATCCTGCGCCGGTACATCATGCGAACGCTCGATCCGTTTCTGCCATCCGGCAAAGCGCTTGAGATGGGCTGCTACACGGGCGACATGACCGAGCTGATTGCCGGGCGCTACGGCGACGTGACGGTGATTGAGGCCTCACAGGAACTGGTCGCGACGGCAGGCGCGCGCCTGGAAGGACGCGCCAGGTTCGTCCATGGGACGTTCGAGACGGTCGAGCTGCCGGATCGGTACGACGCCATTTTCCTGATCCACACGCTCGAGCACCTCGACGATCCGGTGGCGGTGCTGCGCCGCGTGAACGATTGGCTGACCGACCGCGGCCGGCTGTTCATCGTCGTACCGAACGCGAACGCCGCCTCGCGACAGATTGCCGTCCACATGGGCCTCATTCCGTTCAACGACGCGGTCACCGACGACGAGCGCGTTCATGGACATCGAAAAACATACCGCCTCGATACGCTCGCACGCGAGGCGCTCGATGCCGGCTTGCGCATCGTCCACAGCGGCGGCGTGTTTTTCAAGCCGCTGGCCAACTATCAGTTCGACCGGCTGATGGGCTGTGCGAACGCCGAGCGGAGAAGCGGTGAACAACGTTACATGTCACTGGTCACTGCGTGTGCAACCCCAGAATCTCGAAGACCCAAGAGAACAGCAATGACACGCGACTTCGAGAGCCTTCCCGTGCATCTGCCGGAGCATCAGCGTCCGCAGGACGATGAATATTACCGGCGGTTGAACGAGTACTACGGCCACAGCGCCGGCTCGAACGTCGACAAGCTGCGCGCGTTCTGCAAGTTCGTGCCGGTGGCGGAGATCGGCCGGTTTCTCGCCAGGAGCCGCATTTTCGATCGTGTGCTGAACGTGCCCGGATCGGTCATCGAGTGCGGCGTCTTCGGCGGCGGCGGCCTGATGACGTGGGCCACACTCAGCGCGATCCTCGAGCCGCTCAACCATGTGCGCCGCGTGATCGGTTTCGACACGTTCGCGGGCTTCGTCGCAGCCGGACCGAGGGACGCGGCGCGCTCGATGAACGCGAACGCTGTCGCCGGTGGCCTGGCGGCCGACGCAGCGGCTGATCTTGCCGAAAGCGTTGCGCTCTTCGATCTCTATCGCCCGCTGGGACACATTCCGAAAGTCGAGCTCGTGAAAGGCGATGCGCTGAAGACGATTCCTGAATACCTCGAGCTCAACCCACACCTCGTCGTCTCGCTCCTGTACCTGGATTTCGATCTCTACGAACCGACCAAGTGCGCGCTCGAGCGATTCGTGCCGCGCATGCCGAAGGGCGCCGTCGTGGCGTTCGACCAGTTGAATCACCGCGCGTGGCCGGGAGAGACGGCGGCGCTCCTTGATACCGTCGGCATCCGGTCGCTCAAGCTCGAACGGTTCACGTTTCAACCGCAAATCGCGTTCGCCTGCCTCGACTGACATGAAGCTGGGGATCATGCAGCCGTACCTGTTCCCCTACATCGGCTACTACCAGCTGATGCACGCCGTGGACCGCTTCGTCGTCGCCGACGACGTCGCGTTCATCAAGGGCGGATGGATCAATCGCAATCGGCTGCTCATCAACGGCGCCGCGGCGTATTTCACCGTGCCGGTGCGGCAGCACCGAGTTGACGCGCTCATCAAGGACGTGGAAATCGATGATGGGCCTGGCAAGCGGTGGCGGAACCGGCTGCTCAAAACGATCACCAATTTCTATCGGCGCGCGCCTTCCTTCGACGCAGTCTACCCGCTGGTCGAGTGCGTGATTGGCGGCCCGTTCACCAGGATCGCCGATATGGCACGGGCGAGCCTGCGCGAAGTCTGCGACTATCTCGCGACGCCGGTCTCGATCGTGGCGTCGTCGGCCGCCTATGGCAACGCGCATTTGAAGGGACAGGAACGGGTCATCGACACGTGCCGCGTGGAGCGCGCCACCGACTACGTCAACGCGATTGGCGGCCGCGCGTTGTACTCGCCCGAGGCGTTCCTGGCCAATGGCATCCGCCTGCATTTTCTCAGCACCCAGCCGGTCGAGTATCCGCAGTTCAACGTTCCGTTCGTTCCGTCGCTCTCGGTGATTGACGTCCTGATGTTCAATCCGCGCGCGCAGGCGCGCGAGCTGTTGAAGCGGTACGAGCTCGCATGAGGACGATTGGCGGTTTCCTGCCGCTGGAAATCGCGCCCGCTGCCGGCCCCTGTCACCCGGGCGCCGCGGCCCTCGCGAGCGGCCGCGCCTGCTGGCACGTCATCCTGCGGACGTGCCGGCCCTCGCACGTCCTCGTGCCGTTCTACGTCTGCGACGCCGTGCTGCAACCGCTGTATGCTACCGGGACGCCGTTCACGTTCTATCAGATCACTGAATCGTTCCAGCCGGACATCGAGGGCCCGGAACCCGGCGAGCTGATGCTCGTGGTCAACTACTTCGGGCTGCTGACGTCGTTCGTCGCCGCGTTCGCGGACTCGCATCCCGGGCGCGTGGTGGTCGACGACACCCAGGCGTTCTTCCGGCGCGGCAATCCGGACGTCTGGTCGTTCAATTCGGCGCGCAAGTTTTTTGGTGTGCCTGACGGCGGTTTTCTGTACGGTCCCGCGGCCGGCATCGACGAGTTGCCGCCGAGCGACAGCGCCGACTGCGATCATCTGCTGACGCGCCTCGCCGGAAACGACCGGCGCGCATGGGAAGCGTTCAAGGAACACGAAGCGCGCATCGGAATCGAGCCGCGCGCGATGTCGGTCGTGACCGCGCGGTTGCTCGGCGCGACCGATATGTCCCGCGCGCGCTGCCGGCGCCGGTCGAATTTCGAGGCATTACACCGAAGGCTTGCTCCCATCAATACCATCGCCCTGTCGCTCGATATGGCTCCGGCCGATGACGGGCCGATGTGCTATCCGTTCCTGCCGGCGACAGACGTCGATCGCCAGGGGCTCGGCGAGCGCGGCGTGTTCGTACCGATGCTCTGGCCCGAGATCGAAGGCCGCCACGACCCCGGATTCGGCCGCGAACGGCTGATCGCCCGCCGTCTCCTGCCGCTGCCGATCGATCACCGGTACGGGCCCGACGACATGAACGAGCTGTGTGAGGCGCTCTTTCAGGTTCTGTCATGATCACGCTGCGCGAAATCAGCCGCGACGACATCCCCACGATCAACCGGTGGAGGCGCGATCCTGTGGTGGCGGACGGTGTCGGCGCGCCTCGCCGCTTCATCGGATTGGACGTCGATTTGCAGTGGTACGACGACTACCTGACCCGCCGTCCGAGCGAGGTGCGGTGTGCGGTCTGTCTGGCGGAGTCGGGACAACTCGTTGGCATGGTCAGCCTGACGCGCATCGACTACATCCATCGCAACGCCGAGTACAACGCCATCGTCGGCGAGCGCGAAGCCAAGAACCGCGGCGTCGGCACCGAGGCGACCCGCGCCATGGTGCGCCACGGTCTCTTCGACCTCAACCTGCACCGGATCTACGTCTCGATTCTGCGCGACAACGTCAGCTCCATCCGGATGTGCGAGAAGGCCGGGTTTCGTGAAGAAGGGACGATTCGCGAAGGCGCGTACAAGAACGGCCGGTATCACGATCTCGTGCTGATGGCCGTGCTGAAATCCGAGTGGCAGGCCGGACCGGAGCGTGTCTGAGTAATAACAATCCCACCACGGAGGACACGGAGGACAGGAGGAAGAATCCTGTTTACGTTGGGAGTAGACCCTCCGCGTGCTCCGCGTCCTCTGTGGTAGGTCGCCAGCCTTGAGCAGCCATCCTGTCGGAGCCCCGGTTCCGTTCGACGCGCCGGTTTACGTGACCCGGCCGCTGCTGCCATCGCTGTCGTCGCTGGTCGGCCATCTCGAAGCGATCTGGACGACGCAGCAGCTCACCAACATCGGCGCTCAGCACGAGCGCCTCGAGGCCGCGCTGCGCGCGCATCTTGGCGTTCGACAGCTGTCGTTGTTCACGAACGGCACGGTCGCGCTCATCACGGCGATCCGGGCGCTCGGCCTCGGCGGGGAAGTGCTCACGACCCCGTTCACGTTTCCCGCCACGCCGCATGCGCTGAGCTGGTCAGGCATCACGCCCGTGTTCTGCGACGTCGATCCGGTCACGCTCAACCTCGATCCCGCCGGCATCGACCGTGCTGTGACCGATCGCACGTCGGGCATTCTTGCCGTTCACGTCTACGGAAATCCGTGCGACGTCGTCGGCCTTCAGCGCGCCGCCGATCGACATCGATTGAAGATCATCTACGACGCGGCCCATGCCTTCGGCACGCGCGTCCGGGACGCCGGCATCGGGACCTTCGGCGACGTGTCGATGTTCAGCTTCCACGCCACGAAGCTGTTTCACACGGCCGAAGGCGGCGCGCTGGCGTGCAGCGATCCGTTTCTGAAAGCCAGAATCGACGATCTCCGCAATTTCGGCATCCACGGCCCCGACGCGGTGAGGGCCATCGGTCTCAACGGCAAGATGAGCGAACTGCACGCGGCACTCGGGCTGTGCGTGCTCGAGGGAATCGCGGGCGAGCTCGCGCAGCGCCGTCGCCTGCTGGAGCGATATCGAGAGCGCTTTGCCCGTGTCGACGGGGTCCAGTGCCTGCAGGCGGTGAACGGCGCCGAGAACAGCTGTCAGTACAGCGTGATCCGCGTCGACGAGGACGCGTTCGGATGCTCGCGCGACGTGCTGCACGTCGAACTTCGCGCATACAACGTGTTCACACGCAAGTACTTTTACCCGCTGTGCGCCGATTACGACTGTTACCGGCGCTTACCCTCTGCCACGGCCGCGAACCTGCCGGTCGCCACGCGCGCGGTCCGCGAGGTGTTGTGCCTGCCGTTGTACGGCGGCCTCACCGAATCGGACGTCGATCGCATCTGCGACATGGTGGTTGCCGTCCGTGAAGGTGTCCGGCGCAATGTTGCGGCCGGTGCGGCGGAATGAAGCGCATCTCGTTCGTCATCCCTGTCTACCGCAACGAACGCGCGGTGACGATGACCTACCATCACATTCGCCAGGTGTGCACGGGCGACCTGAAGGGCTACACCTACGAGATCGTATTCATCGACGATGGATCCGACGACGGGTCGCTCGATGAACTGCTTGGGCTCCGGGCGCGCGACGAGAATGTCCGCGTGATCTCGTTCACCAGAAATTTCGGCCAGATGGCGGCTATCCTCGCCGGCTTCAGGCAGGCGTCGGGTGATCTGATCGTGCAGCTCTCGGCCGATCTGCAGGACCCGATCTCGCTGGTGCCCCGGATGGTGGCGGAGCACGAGCGAGGATCGGAAGTGGTGGTGTGCCACCGCGAACACCGGGAAGACGGCCTCTCCAGCCGCCTGGCGTCGCGCGGCCTCTACGCCATTCTCCGCCTG
>QHWF01000016.1:0-5440 GCA_003222455.1 Acidobacteriota bacterium | reverse complement strand
GCCGTCGATGTGCGAAACCGTTTTTTCCAGGGCGATATCCTCTGGTTCGGCTACAAGACGACGTTTCTTCCGTACACGCGGGCCAGACGCGCCATCGGCTGCTCGCAGTACACGTTCGCGAAACGTCTGAAGAATTCACTCGACGCCATCCTGGATTCCTCGTATCTGCCGATCCGGTTCATTTCGCTCGTTGGCGTCCTGACCGCGTGTGCGGGATTTCTATACGCCATCGACATCGTGTACGGGCGGCTGCGGCACGACATTCCTTTCACCGGATGGGCGCCCATCATGATCCTCATCCTGGTCATCGGCGGCCTGCTGATGCTGATGATGGGCATCATCGGCGAATACGTCTGGCGGATCTACGACGAGGTCCGCGGGAAGCCGAACTACGTCGTGCGGAACGTCTTCTGAACATGGGACCCTTTGCCATGGCGGCCATCTGGGGCTGGGCGTTCTATACCGGATATGTGAAGACCGGCCATCATCCGTTCTTCTACCAGTCGTACTTCGAGCCCGCCGTGATGGTGGCCTGTGGCAAGGGCTTTGTCGTCTCAGAGTCTCAGCCGCCGGCGCTTCGGGCATTCGTCATGGAGCAGACCGATCGCTTTTCGTGCGACGAACTGCCGCCGGATCTGACCGTCGGGACCAAAGGCCTGTATCAACGTCCGTGGCGTTATCTGATGACGACCGTCGGAGTGGTCTGGAGGGTCGTCGGCATCAGCTGGTCCGGGCTGGCGCCGCTGTTCGGCGTGTTCTATGGCGCGACGACCGCGCTCGCGTATGCACTGTGCCGGCTGATTGCCGGCCGCGCAGCGGCGGTCGCGTGCGCGGCGGCATTGTGCGTATCGACCCTGCAGCTGACGAACCTGCCGAATCTCCGGGACTACGCCAAAGCCCCGTTCACTCTCGCATTGGTGCTGATCCTGGTGGCGCTCGTCGTGAGGCCCTGGCGGACGCGCGACGTGTTGCTCCTTTCGCTCGGCTACGGCCTCGTCATGGGAGTCGGCTATGGATTCCGGACCGACTTGCTCGTGAACATCCCGCCGTTTCTCGCCACCGTCGCGCTCTTCATGCCCGGCGGCATCGTCCGCAACCCGGGGATGAAGCTCGCGGCCGTCGGGGTGTTTGCCTTCGGCTTTCTTGCTGCGGGTTGGCCGATCATCACGACCGTCGCCTCCGGCGGCGGATGCCAGTGGCACGTGTTCCTTCTCGGCCTGACCCGTCCCTTCAACGACGCGCTTGGCGTGGCTGGAGGTTCGTACGGTTGGGGACACCTGTACAAGGACGAGTACCTGTGGGCGACGGTCTCGAGCTACGCGACCCGGTTTCGTCCGGACCTCGGATACATCGAGTATTGCTCTCACCAGTACGACGTCGCGAGCTGGGAGTACTTACGGCGCATCCTCATCACGTTCCCGGCCGACATGGTGACGCGTGCCTACGCCGCAGTGCTGCAGGTGCTCGATCTCCCGTTCCGCCGGTTCGATCCACCGTTCGCGCATCATCTGGTCCTCTTCTACCGCATTCGCGCGTTTGCGCTGACGGCTCTCACCCATACAGGGCCGTTCCTGGCGGCGGCGTTCGTGCTGACGATCAGCTGGTCGAGCCTGCGTCAAGCGCTGTTTGCCGTGTTCGTGATTCTGTACTTTGGCGGCCATCCGGCCATCCAGTTCCTGCCGCGCCACTATTTCCCGTTTGAGTTCATCACCTGGGCCATGCTTGCCTTTCTCGTCGAGCGCGCCGTGTGCCTGGGTGTCGCACTGGTGCGGAACAGAAGCGGAGCGAACATCACGATCGAACGCAGAGGCCGCAAAGGACGCAAAGCAGAGACAGTAATTCTCAGCGGCCTTCGCGGCCTTTGCGTTCTAACGTCATCCAGGGGAACCGATGTCGCGTCATGGATCGACGGACGCCCGATTGCCGGCGTCCGGCGGGTGGCTGTCTGCGCCGCCGCCGCACTCGTGATGCTGCTCGTCCCGCTGGCGCTGCTTCGCTTGTATCAGCAGGGTCGCGCGATGCGCCTGCTCGAATCGTACGTCGCCTCTCCCGCATCGGCACTTTCGCTGAAGGCGGTAGCTCCGGGTCAGTTTCGGCTGCCGGTCGATCGGGCGGCTCCTCCGCTGTCGTCCATCGAGGCGATCGCGGCGCTGGGCCGTCCCAAGACGCTGTTCCTTGAAACCGAGCTGAACGCCCGCGCGTGCCGGCAAGGGACCACCGTGACCTATCGGTACGACACCGCAGATCCGGCTACCGATTTTTCACGAACGGTACTCGTCCAGCCGGTGGCTGCCGGATCGGACCCGACACGTCTCTTCGAAGCGGTGTACACACAATTTCAGGGCATCGACGTGTCCGATGCGTCGCCGTCATGCCTTCAACGCGTGCTGGTTGTGACGGCTGCCGAACGATTGCCGCTCCTGCTCTCGGCGCAGTTGCCGGCAGGGTGGCAATCGCAGCGTCAATACCAGCGGCTTGTCGCGTTTCGATGAAAACGATCGTCCACGTCGTCGGTGCGCGACCGAATTACATGAAGATTGCGCCCCTGATGGAGGCGCTCCGCCCGTCGCCGGCATGCCGTCAGGTGCTGGTCAACACCGGTCAACACTACGACGACATGATGGCGGGGACCTTCGTGCGCGACCTGGCGCTGCCAACACCGGACCACGATCTGGGGGTTGGGTCGGCTTCACATGCGGTCCAGACCGCACGCGTGATGATCGAGTTCGAAAAAGTGTGTGCCGCGGAGCAGCCGGACCTCGTGGTGGTCGTGGGCGACGTGAACTCCACGCTCGCCGCTTCGCTCGTCGCCGCCAAGCTGTTGATACCGGTCGCGCACGTCGAGGCCGGCCTTCGCAGCCGCGATCGGACGATGCCGGAAGAAATCAATCGAATGGTCACCGATCAACTGTCCGACCTGCTGTTGACGCCGTCGGCCGACGCGAACGAGAACCTGCGCGCCGAGGGCGTACCGCCGGCGAAGATCCACCTGGTCGGCAACATCATGATCGACTCGCTCCTGCGCCATCTGCCGCTTGCGCGGCTGGACCGCGTGTCCGACCGGATTCCGGTCGAAGCGGGCGGCTACGCGGTGCTGACGCTGCACCGGCCGTCGAACGTCGACAACGTGGATGTCTTCGGTCGAATTCTGAAAGCCATTTCGATAATTGCCGAGGGCCTGCCGGTGGTGTTTCCAGTGCATCCCCGCACCCGCCGGCGCATCTGCGAGCTCGGCCTCGACATGGCGCGCGGCCAACTGATCCTCACCGAGCCGCTCGGGTATGTCGACTTCCTGAGTCTGACATCGCATGCCCGGCTGGTTCTCACGGATTCCGGCGGACTGCAGGAGGAATCCACGGCACTCGGGATTCCGTGTTTGACGCTTCGCGAGAACACCGAGCGGCCGATCACGGTCAGTCACGGGACGAACCAGGTGGTCGGGTCCGACACCGACGCCATTCTTGCCGGATTCCGGAGGGCGATGTCGTCCGGTGGATCCGCTGCGCGTCCTGACTTGTGGGATGGGCGTACCGCGGAACGTATCGCCAACGTCTTGTGCCGGTTTCTGTCGATCTGACCCGGGCGGCTGAATCGCGATTGTCGCCGCTGGTGCCGAATCGTACCGAGCTTGCGATTGCGCTGCTCATTTTCTGTATCGGGACATGGGTCGGCGTTCGTGCCGTTCAGACATTCCGCTCGTCGGGCGGCGCGCAGTACTTCTATCAATCGGATTTCGGGCCCGCGGTCATGCTGGCGTGCGGCCGCGAGTTTCTCGATCCCGATACACAGAACGCGCCTGCGCTGGCCGCTTTTCTTCTGCAGCAGACCGACAGCCTCGCCTGCAGGGATCTCCCATCGGTGATCCCGGTAGCGGCGATGAACGCATTTCAGCGCTCGAGCCGGTACCTCGAAGTGGCAGTTGCGCTCATCTGGAAGCTTACAGGCGTGTCGTGGTCACGATTGGCGATCCTGCCTGGATTACTGTTCGGAGCCGTGGCGACGCTCACGTATGGCGTGCTGCGGCTGGCGATGTCGCGCGCCGTTGCGCTCGTTGCGCTGCTCCCGAGCGTGACATCGACGCCGAATTTCATGCAGGTGCCGCAGGTGCGCGATTACGCCAGGGGGCCGTTCCTGCTCGCGGTCGTTCTGATCATGGGCATCGTCGTTCTCGGTCCGGCCGACCGGCGCCGCGTCTGTGCGTGGTCGCTGCTCGCCGGCGCCGTGGTGGGAGTGGGCCTGGGTTTTCGGACCGATCTCGTGATCGCTGTGTTGCCGTTTGCACTCGCCCTTGCGGTACTGGTCCCGCCAGCGTTGCCGGTCCGGGCACGGATTGCGGCGATCGCCATGTTCCTGCTGTCGTTCGTCGTCGTCTCCCTTCCGGTGCTGCGAGGCCTCTCCAGTGGAGGCAACCACGGCCACGTCATCCTGCTCGGCCTTGTCGCCGATTTCGACGGACCGCTCCGAATCGACCCGCCGGTGTACGAATTCGGCGGCCGCTACGTCGATTCGCTCGCATTCACAACGATCAACAGCCATGCGATCCGGGTGGGACGCCGGAAGCATGCCGCCGAAGCGGCGTCGACCGATTACGAGCGCGCGGCGGCAGCCTATCTCGGGCAGATCGCCGCGTCGTTTCCGGCGGATCTGATGACGCGCGTCGTCGCGGCGATTCATACCGTCTCGAAGTACTTTCTCGATTCGTCTCTGTATCCGCCCGTGCAGCTGCGATCCGAATCAATTCGTGCGGCGTACCGTCTTCGGGCCCGAGTGTTGTGGCGACTCGGAATGGCGGGAGCCATGGCGCTTGCGGCCGCCACCGTCGTGGTCAGCGCGTCGAGTCCACGTGCCGCAGGCCTCATCGTACTGGTGTTGATCGGATTTGCCGGCGCCTCGGCCATCCAGTTTCACGAGCGGCACTTTTACTATCTCCAATTCGTGCCATGGTGGGCGTTCGGCCTGCTCGCGCAAACAACGATCGATCGGCGACGGCTGATGCGCGTGGTGACGCGCCGGCACGTCACACGCGCGCTGATCTTCGCAGCGGTCGTTTCCGGGATCACGGGTTTCGGGATTGGCCTGCTGCGTGCCTATCAGCAACGGACGGCGACGCGGCTCTTCGAAGGCTATGAAGCGGCCCCGCGATCGCCGCTGCCGATGCTGGAGCAATCGGCCGGCGCCGGGCGGACGCTTCTCACCACACGCGAGTGGCAGGAGTCGCTCCCACGAGGTCTCCCGTCGATCCGGACTCAGTTTCTCGCCGTGCGGTTCCGGGACGATCTCTGTGGGCCGGGGAAGCTGCCGGTGACGATTCGATATGACGGAAGGCGTCGCGACGCGGACCTCTCGGAGCCGATCGCCGTCCGGCTGCGCCCGGGCGCGCTGGTTCCCACCACGTTGTTTGTCGCCGCATACGACTGGGCCGACGATTACATCCGCTTCC
>QHWF01000891.1 GCA_003222455.1 Acidobacteriota bacterium | reverse complement strand
TTCACGGTGCCCGTCGAGCCAGTCATGTTGACGGTGAACTCATAGGTCCAGACGTCGTTTGTCCCATTAATCTTGAGGAACGGAGCCGTCCCAAACGTGACACCGCTCGACGTGGTGAACGTGAAGAGATCCTGGAGCCCCGCCGTAGCGTTCTTTTTGTAATCGAAGTTAACGTCGATCGTTTGGGGACCCGAGGGGGCGCCGCCGGAGAGCCGTACGCGCACCGGGATGCTCTGTCCTTCGGCCCAGTTGTCCAGCTGCCCGGCCGTCCACGCGGAGCTACCGAAGCTCTGGCCCTCGAGGGTCGCCTGGAAGTTGTTAGTCGTCGCGAGAACGTCGAGGATGAATATGCCTGAGCTGTCGGCGTGGGTTGCGCTCGCCGTGTAGGTGGCCTTGATGGTCTGCGAGCCTCCGACCGTCGCGTTGTAGGTGACGGAGCAACTGCTGCTGTTGGCGCTCGGCGAGCTGAGCGTGCAGTTCGCGGGCGTGAAGTTGCCGCCGGCTAGGTTCGAGAAAGTGGCGGTCCCGGCCGGCGCCGAAGCGCCCGCGCCGGAAATGTCAGTGACTGTCGCTGTGCAAGACGTGCTCCCGCCCTGGGTCACCTGAGCCGGCGAGCAGCTGACGCTCGTGCTCGTTCCTCGCCTCACCGACAAGGTTTGAGCATTAGATTCGCCGCCACCAGGCGCCGGATTGAAGACGGTGATCGGGAAGTCGCCGAACGTGGTAAGATCGCTGGCTGGTATCGCAGCGGTGAGCTGGGTCGCACTGACGAACGTGGTCACGCGGTCGGAGCCGTTGAAGCGGACGACCGACGCCGCGACGAAGTTCGAGCCGTTGACCGCCAGTGTGAAGGCTTCACCGCCGCGAGCCGCGCTCGTCTGGGAGAGGCTGGTAGTTGTTGGCACGGGGTTGTTGACGGCGAACGGCGTGCTGTCGGCCGCAGTCAGGCTGCCATCGGTCGCAGTAATGACCACGCCCGTTTCTGCCTTGCTGTAGGTGACACCACTGATCGTCACGGAGCTAGAATTCGCAGGGATGCTGCCGGTCAATGTTCCGCCGAGCGTGCCAGTGCCTGTGCCCGGCTTGAGGCTCAAGGTAATGGCGGTCGAGGCTGCCACGTTGCGAGGCGTCCCGCCGGGATCTTGCGCCTCAACGGTCACGGAGAAGCCGGTCCCAACGGTCGGAGTCGTCCCGCCGTTGATCGATGTAATCACCAGCTTCGTCGGAAAGACGTCATCGTTAAGGATCGTCCCCTGACCCTGGCCGTCGGCAATTGTGGCATTCGTCGCCCCGGAGAGGTTGACGAAGAACGTCTCGTCCCCCTCGCCGGTTGTGTCGCCGTTGACCTGTACGGTGACAGTCTTGGATATCTCGCCTGGGTTGAAGGTGAGTGTCGTGGTGGAAAGGGCTGCGTAGTCTCCGCTGGCCGATGTGGCTGTGCCATTGGCCGTAGCGTAACTGACCGTCACCGTCCTGCCGCTCGCAGTTGAGAGCCCCACGGTAAATGTGGCAGACGTGATCCCGCTGTCGCCCTCCGTGACGGGGACGTCGTTAATGGAGAGGGTCGGAACTGGGTCATTGTCGGTGATGGTGTAGGTATGCGTAGTATTGGTTCCAAGGGTCGAGTTCACCGGACTCGACAACGTGACCGCGATCGTCTCGTTGGCCTCGTCCAGGGTGTCGTCAGTGGTGTCACCTACAGCAAGGCAGAAACGGGCGTGGTCATTACTGCGACCGATGGCAGCCTGACTGCGGCCAACAGCACGCCGTTCGCCGTCAACAACCCCGTGCCAATAACTACCAGCCTCTCCCAGACGAGCGCGGCTCGCGGCGGTGAAGCCTTCACGCTGGCGGTCAACGGCTCGAACTTCGTCGCGGCGTCGGTCGTCCGCTTCAACGGCTCCGACCGCGTGACCACGTTCGTCAGTTCGACACAGATCAGCACTGCCATCCCCTCGAGCGATCTGACGACGTTCGGGGACTTCCCGATCACCGTCTTCAATCCGGCGCCTGGTGGCGGCGAATCTAATGCTCAAACCTTGTCGGTGAGGCGAGGAACGAGCACGAGCGTTAGCTGTTCGCCGGCTCAGGTGACCCAGGGCGGGAGCACGTCTTGCACAGCGACAGTCACTGACATTTCCGGCGCGGGCGCTTCGGTGCCGGCCGGGACCGCTACTTTCTCGAACCTAGCCGGCGGCAACTTCACGCCCGCGAACTGCACGCTGGGCGCGCCGAGCGCCAACAGCAGCAGTTGCTCCGTCACCTACAACGCGACGGTCGGAGGCTCGCAGACCATCAAGGCCACCTACACGGCGAGCGCAACCCACGCCGACAGCTCAGGCACATTCATCCTCGACGTTCTCGCGACGACTAGCAACTTCCAGGCGACCCTCGAGGGCCAGAGCTTCGGTAGCTCCGCGTGGACGGCCGGGCAGCTGGACAACTGGGCCGAAGGACAGAGCATCCCGATGCGCGTACGGCTCTCCGGCGGCGCCACCTCGGGTCCCCAAACGATCGACGTTAACTTCGATTACAAAAAGAACGCCACGGCGGGGCTCCAGGATCTCTTCACGTTCGCCACGTCGAGCGGTGTCACGTTTGGGACGGCTCCGTTCCTCAAGATTAATGGGACAAACGACGTCTGGACCTATGAGTTCACCGTCAACATGACTGGCTCGACGGGCACCGTGAACTTCTTCACCA
>QHWF01000890.1 GCA_003222455.1 Acidobacteriota bacterium | reverse complement strand
GCACATCTCGCAACGGGCGTCGCAGACCCAGGTGCAGTTGTAGATGAGGACGGTGGGGCGGATGGGCCCGAGTTTCGAGGCGACGAGCGTCTGCATGAGATCGCGCGGCACGCCGGCGGCCGTGCGCGCGAGGTACCGGAGCCTGAAAGTGCCAGTGGACACGTGTGTATTGTACTGCGTACTGCGCCGGCGGGACGGGGAGCCCGGAAAACGGGAAGCATGGTCCGGCCCGAAGGGTCGACCCTGCGGGGTCGACCTCCGGACCGCACTGACGACTACTGATTCGCGTACGCGGGACGCGGGCTGTTGGACACCCAGATCTGCCGGTAGATCGTGTTCTCGATCGACGCAGCCGCCGAGCCGCTCCGTCCAATCGGGCAACCGACGAAGATCACGTGCGGATTCGGATCGTATTGACGGCCGCCCCATGACTTGCCGAAATCGTAGACGTTGCGGCCGTTCACGCCACCCTCGTTGATGGCCAGGTTGAAGAAGTTGTTGCGCCACGTGGTCTGGAAGAAATACACCTCGCTCGCCCGGAACGGGAAGCCGCGGCGCTCGTTGCCGACCGTGTCGATCTGGTCGTCGTGCGTGATGAACCGCCAGGCGATGGTGCCGGACGGATCGCCGCGCTTTTCCACCGTCATGCGGCGATCGTTCGTGATGATGTCGGCATAGCCCTCGCCCATGGCCATCACCTTCTGCTTATCGCCTTCGGTGTTGGCCGCCATGTTGGTGACGAGCAGCGAGTATTCGCCCTCGGTCAGCGTCTGCGGCAGCTGATAGCTGATGTAGCTTTCCCATGCCAGCAGTTGGACGCCGACACCCGGAATGAACCGGACCGGACCATGGATCTCGCCGACGGTCCTGCCGTTGATCAGCGGGTCGTACAGCTCGTTGCCGCGAATGTAGCCGTCGTTCGGCGGAGCGACAAAGGACTGAATGCCCGACCAGGGGCCCGCGAGGCCCTGATACTCGGCGCGGACGCGCCACTGGTACATCTGATCGCCGTCGAGGGCGGCGTCGACCGGACGGGAGGTGGACTGCGGACCGCCGGCGACGAGGTCGGTCTCCACAATCGCTCCGCCCGCGTTCATGACCTCGATTCGGTACGTCAACGGCACGGCCGCCACGAACATCGCCGTCGAATTGGCAAACGTGAGCACCACCGGCTGGCCCTGCGGGACGTGCACGCCGTTAATCGGCGACTGCGGCGTGGGCGCCGTGACTTTCAATGTCGAGCCGTCGGCGTTGGCTCCGACCATCGAGGGATCGACGGTGCTCGGAGCGGACGGTTGGGAGGACTGTTTACTGCACGCGATCGCAATGGCCAGTGCGCAAACGGTGACGGCTAGCCGGGACAACGTACGCTTCATCTTCG
>QHWF01000888.1 GCA_003222455.1 Acidobacteriota bacterium | reverse complement strand
CCCATCGAGGGACTCGTGCTGCTTGGCTATCCGTTGCATCCGCCGGGACGGCCGGAGCAGCGGCGCGACAAACATCTGCCGTCGATTCAGCGGCCGATGCTGATTGTGCAGGGAGGCCGCGACGCCTTCGGAACTCCCGCGGAGCTCGAGCCCATCCTCGCGACGCTGCCTCGACCGGCGACGCTGCACCTGGTGCCGGGCGGCGATCATTCGTTCAAGGTGCCACGCGTCGACCCTTCACGTCAGACTGCGCTGATCGAGGAGGTGCACCGCACGGTCGCAGCGTGGATCGCCTCGATCGTCAGCAGGTGAGCTCCATCACGTCGCCAGCGCGGGTGAAGCCGTGGCGCGCGTACAGCGCGACACTGGCCTCGGTCGGCCACAACACGATGCGATCGACGCCGTTGGCGGTCGCCCACGCCAGCGCCGTCTGGAGCAACCTCGTGCCAACGCCGCCGCGCGCGGCCGGCCTGACGTAGAGATTCGACACATACGCGTGGCATTCGCGCTCGGCGACGGGGTTGGGTACCTTCGGCACCGTGTCGAGCCATATCTGTCCGACGATGCCGCCGTCCGAGACGGCCACCCACGCGCGCCATGAATGTGCCGCCAGCTCGCGGCGCATCCATTCGGTGCAGCGCTCGATGAACCGATCGTGCGGTTCAACCGCCGGCACGCGGCCGCTGCGGAACTCCCAGCGCAGCTCCGCGAGATCCGGTGCATCGTCCGGCGTCGCCGCGCGTACGTCAATCATGGTGACGCTCGGCCAGGAATGCTGCCGCCGCGTCCAGCACCCCGGCGGCCCATTCGTGACCACCCTCGAAGTCGATCGATCGCACACCGACCGCCGCATCGCGCAGCCGTTGCAGGTCGCGTTCGAAGGTTTCGGGCGTGTACAACGGATCCTGCCGGCCGTGGCAGAGAAGGACGCCGCCGATGCGCCTGAGCGCCGCCGGTTCGATCTCGGGCGGCACGTCGGCCCCTACTGCAATCACGCCGCTGGCAGGCGGCGACGCTGCGGCTGCGGCGCGAAACGCCATGGCCACACCCTGCGAAAAACCGGCATAGACCCGCGTGGACGTCGTCGGCCATTCCCGGCAGACGAGGTCCACGACCGACGCAACGTAGGCAATGTTGTCGTGAATCGCGAGGTCGCGATGCTGTCGGGTCATCCAGCCGGCGATCACTTCAGTGCTGCGGCGCTGGTAGAAGCGATTGAGCCCTTGAATGGAGATCAGCAGCCAGCGGGCGGCGCCGGGAATCGCGCGCATCCGTTCGAGCTGTGCTTCGGCAAGTTCCGCGTACCCGTGAAACCCGACCAGCACCGGCGCTGGCCCTGGCGAAGCCGGCGGCACCACCAGATACCGGCCGTGCGTCGTCGCCGGAATCGTCCGTTCGATCACTGAGTCACCAGATCACGGTTACCACACCCGACGCCCGAATGTCGCTATCGCGCGTGATCAACGGCAGGCCGGCCGTCTTCGCCGCCGCGCAGATGAGCGCGTCGAACGGATCGCGCGTGAACCGCAATTCATCGGCGGCGAAGATCTCCTCTGGTGTGAGGTCGATGGGCTGGTACGCGGGATTGCTGAAGAGGTCGCGAAAAAACTCGCGAACGCTACGACGGAGATTGACTCGGGCCACGCGCGCGAGCAGGCTGCACTCCCAGATCACGGGCATCGGAACGTACAGAATAGCCTCGCGCGCTTCGCAGCGACGGAAAAACGCGGCCGCACGCGGGCCGAGTTTGCCCGTCGCCGCCGCATGAAAGACGAGCGGGTGCGTGTCGGTGACTGCGGCATCCGGATCAGCCACGACGCCGCTTCCCCGGTGAGCGGCGCTGGACGCGGTACTCGGACCCGGCCTCTTTGACCATCATCGGCCGGCCGATCGATTTGTCGACCATCGCACGAACCACTGCATCGGCGTGCGCCAGCAGGGGATCCTGAGGATCGATATCGACGGTGCCGATCACGGACGTGGAAGGGCCGCCACGCCCCAATTTCCGGGCGGCGCGGACGATCTGATCGAGCAACTCGCTGACGCTGCGCACGCCGGTCGCGCCGGCGCGGCCCTTGAGCCAGGTGATATTGTCGGCATCGAGCGTGACGGAAATCGCCCGCTTGGTCTTACTCATACGATATTTGTACGATATCATATGAATATCAGTCAAGGCGCCGCCGGCAGGGCGCCTCGCGAGCCGCCCCGACCAACGTCATTCTGCGCGCAGGCCCTGCGACAACACGCAGGCTTCGCAACATATTCTCAGGCCGCAGCGCTGACGTCCGCCTGAAGGCGGACACTACCGAAGGCACGCGCCAAGGGAGTTCGAACAAACGTCGGTAGTGTCCGCTTTAGCCGGACCGGGGTTCTCATTCCAGAGGATGGCTCGTGATCAGCAGATCCTCGACGACCCGGCCGCCAACGAGGTGTTCGTGAATAATCCGTTCGAGCGCGGGAGGATCGCAGGCGCGGTACCACGCTCCTTCGGGATAGACCACGGCAATGGGACCACCTTCGCAAATGCGAAGGCAGTTCGCCTTCGTGCGCAGAATGCCGCCCTGCTCCGACAGTCCCAGCTCCTTCAACCGGCGTTTGAGAAAGTCCCATGCGGCCAGGCCGCGTTCTTTCTCGCAGCATTTCGGGTTGGTCTGATCGCAGCACAGGAAGATGTGCCGGCGCGCCACCGGCACGCCGATGCTGACCGCAGTTGCATGCTGCGAATCAGGCTGCTTCAAGTCGCAAGTCTCAGGTTTCAAGTCTCAACTCCGAACGCTGAGAGTTGAGAGTTGAGTGTTGAGAATTGGTCGATCACACGCCAAACTCGTTCGGATCCCACTCGAGACCGAGCTCGCTCGGCGGCGCCATATACCCAATCAGCGCAGACGAGGCGACGACGGCGGGGCTGGCGAGATAGCCTTCGCCGCCGACG
>QHWF01000015.1 GCA_003222455.1 Acidobacteriota bacterium | reverse complement strand
AAGCACGGCTCATTGCAAAGTACGGCTCATCACGAAGCCACGAAGGTACGAAGGTCCACGAAGGTGATTTTGTTTGCGTAACACAAGACGACTTCGTGCTCTTCGTGTTTCTTCGGTCTTCGTGAAAAAGCGTGCTCTTATCGCCGTGCTCGCGAGCTCGACACGATCGGCAGCCGGAATTCCATCCTCCGGCCTTCCCGCAGCACGCTGACCGTCGCGGTCGAGCCGACGCGCGCGTCGGCCACCATGCGCAGGAACTGCGACGGCTCGATGATTGGCTGGCCATTGAACGCC
>QHWF01000014.1 GCA_003222455.1 Acidobacteriota bacterium | reverse complement strand
CCGGGACGGATGCCGGCATCGTACGCCTCGGAATCGCGCGTCATGCGGGCGATGAGCGCGCCGCTCGTACTCGGCGCACCCACCTCGCGCGCGAATTCCGGGGTGAGTTTCTCGATGGCGACGTACCCGATCGAGCCGCGCCGCACCTCGCCGTACTTCATGAGATCGTCCACGACCTTCTTGGCGAGATTGCTCGGAACCGCGAAGCCGATGCCCTGATAGCCGCCGCTTTCGCTGTAGATGCCGGTATTGATGCCGACGAGTTCGCCCCGGCTGTTCACGAGGGCGCCGCCCGAGTTGCCCGGATTGATCGCAGCGTCGGTCTGGATGAAGTCTTCGTACTGGGTGAACCCGAGGTCGGCGCGGCCCGTGGCGCTGACGATTCCAGCGGTGACCGTCTGGCTCAGTTGAAACGGGCTGCCGATCGCGAGGACCCATTCGCCGACTTTCAGCTGGTTCGAGTCGCCCCACGGAATCACCGGCAGGCTCGTCTGATCGATCTTCAGCAGCGCAATGTCGGTCGCCTGATCGATGCCGACGATCTTTCCACGGATTTCGCGCTTGTCGGGCAGCGCGATGGTGACTTCCGTCCGGATGGCGCGTCCGTTGTTCTCGCCCACCACATGGTTGTTGGTCACCACGTAGCCGTCGGCCGAGATGATGACGCCCGAGCCGAGGCTGCGCGACGCCCGATCGCGGGGACCGAAAAACTCATCGTCGCCAAAGAAATAGCGGAAGAACGGGTCGGCAGACTGAGGGGAATTCCGCGTGCGGACGATTTGCAGTGAGGAAATATTGGCGACGCCCTTCACCGCCAGGCCGGCGATGCGGGTGAAGTCGGGTCCGCCGCTCGACACCGCGCCGGCCATCGGGCCGGTTCGCGGCGCCGCCGCCGGCGGCTCGGACCGACGGCGCGACTGCGCGAGCGAATCGGCCGTCGAGTGCATCCGTCCAGTGATGACAACGCCCGCGACGAGGCCGGCTGCGACGAGGACTGTGGAGAGAACGAGGCTACGGAACATGAGATTGCTGATTGCTGATTGCCGACTGCTGATTGCCGACTGCTGATTGTTGATTGATCGCTGATTGTTGATTCGGTGCCGATTGCGCACGACCGACTGTCTGCGGATGGCTGGCTGACGGGGAATCGACGGTCCGACTGACGGCAGAGTCAAATGGCTGCATTCGAAATCAGCAATCGGAAGTCAGACTGTGCAACAGGCAATCACTAATCACCGGCAATCACCAATCAATTCAGCAATCACCACTCAATTCAGCAATCACCACTCACCAATCAACAATCTCAAGACACCGTGATCTTGCGGCCACCTCGTTCGGCCGATTTCGGAATCGTCACCGTGAGAATGCCGTCCTTGAGATCGGCAGCGATGCGATCGACGTCAATCGGTTCGGGCAGCGCGAACGCGCGCGAGAAGCGGCCGTGGCCGCGCTCGACGCGGTGATATTGTTCGCATGGAATGTCGCGACCGGCGGCGGCCGCGCGCTCGCCGCGGATGATGATCCGGCCGTCTTCGGCGTGAATGTCGACTTCATCGCGCGTCAGGCCGGGCAATTCCGCCGTGAGGACGAATTCGCTCGGCGTCTCGTAGAGGTCGACCGGCGGTGTCCATCCGGGCGCATCGGAGCCGACGAGTTGACCGAGTTGCTCGTGCAGCGCGAGCAGATCGCGGAGCGGATCCCACCGTGTGAAGGCCACGTGCGGCATCGTAACACGATTGATTGGCGCTGGACCATATGTGCTACGATTTCAAGGATATACAGCCATGGCTTCTTCGATCCAAGCGACCAGACTTCGTAAAGGGATGTTGATCAAGCTCGGCAACGACTTGTACCGCATCATGGACCTCCATCACCTGACCCCCGGAAACAAACGCGCACACATTCAGGCGCGCATGCGCAACATCCGCACGACCATGCTCGCCGACCACAAGTTCCGGGCGGAAGAAGATGTCGAGCGCGCCGTCCTGGACGAGCGCGAGATGCACTATCTCTACAACGACGGTGACCATTACTACTTCATGGACACTTCGACGTACGAGCAGATTCACATTTCGACCGAAGCCATGGGGGATTCGAAGGACTATCTCATCGCCGACGCGACCATTCGCGTCGAGTTCTACGGCGCCGAGCCGGTCGGGATCGAGCTTCCGCAGACCGTCGACCTGATTGTCAAGGAGACCGTGCCCGGGATCAAAGGCGCCACGGCCAGCGCGCAAGTGAAGCCGGCCAGGCTCGAGACGGGTCTCGTCGTGCAGGTGCCTCCCTTCGTGAACGAAGGTGACAAGGTGCGCGTGAATACGGAAACCGGCGAATACCAGTCGCGGGTCTAGGAATTCAGAATTTGGAACGTGGAATCTGGAATGAGCGGCGTCGAATTCACGCATTCCACATTCTGAATTCTGAATTCTGAATTCTGAATTCTGAATATGGACGTCATCCGCACGAAGCCGCACCGCGGCTGGATCGAAGTCATCACCGGCAGCATGTTCAGCGGCAAGAGCGAGGAGTTGATTCGCCGGCTGCGCCGCGCCCAGATCGCGCGCCAGCACGTGCAAATCTTCAAGCCGCTCGTCGACGATCGATTCTGCGAAAGCCACATCGTCTCGCACAGCGACATGCGGATGGCGTCACAGAACGTGCGCCGTTCCGACGACCTCGCCACTCGCGTCGACGACGATACGGACGTCGTTGGCATCGACGAGGGACAGTTCTTCGATACCGGCCTGCCGGCGGTGTGCAATGCGCTGGCGAACCGGGGGAAGCGCGTGATCGTGGCGGGTCTGGATCAGGATTATCTCGGCCGCCCGTTCGACCCGATGCCGCAGCTGCTGGCGATTGCCGAGTACATCACCAAGACGCTGGCGATCTGTGTCGTGTGTGGCGAGCCGGCGAACCATACGCAGCGTCTGGTCGACAGCAGCGACCGGGTGCTGGTCGGCGCGAGCGGTTTGTACGAAGCGCGGTGCCGTCACTGTTTCGATCCCAGCCTGGCCGCGGCTCCAGTCGAACCCGTCTGAGGATCCGGTGAACGTGCAGCGGTTGCTGACCGCCGTGTTGCTGCTGCTCGGCATCGGATTCCTCGTCGCCAACGCGTGGCTGGTGCTCGAATACCTTCGGTTCCGCCACCGCCGCCACGGCGCGTTGCTGACGTGGCCGAGTCCGAAGCCGCCGCATTACGGAATGGCGTTGGCCATCGGCGTGATGCTCGGGTTTCTGGTCTTTTACAAGCTCATCGTCCTGCGCCAGTACCCGTTCGGCGAGATCATGATGTTCGTGTACTACGCCTATCTGACGCCGCTCAGCCGGCGGATCGGGCGCGGCTTCTATCAGGACGGCATCTGGGCCGACTCGTCGTTCATTCCCTACGATGAGGTCGGCGGCATCAGCTGGCGCGAGGGAGAGCACCAGGTGACGCTGATCGTGATCTCGCGGCTGCGCAATCTTGTGCGCCGTCTGATCGTGCCGGGCGACAAATACGGCGCCGCGCGCCGCCTGCTGCGCGACAAGATCGGCGAGCGAGCGATTCATTTCACCGGCACGGGACTGGATCTCGGGAGCCACGACGAGCGGGACGAAATCTAGTGTTGACGGCTCTCGGCTTTCGGCTTTCGGCTTCAGCAAAGCACGCGCCACGCGTGGCGTCCGGCTTCCCGCCTTCGCTTCGCTTCGGCGAGGCGCGCCGTAGCGTGAAGCGCGGAGGCGGCAGCCAGATTCGAAGAAATCGCCTAAAAGGCGGACGCCCCGGGAGATTTTTTCACATGCCGTTCAGAGCCCACAAAGCCCAGAGCCGAAAGCCCGGAGCCGAGGCGAAGCGGCCCAGATCCCACCGCCGCGCTGATAACATTAGGCTATGGCAGCACGAGCAACCTGGAAAGGGTTCCTGAAGATCAGCCTCGTCAACATTCCGATCAAGGTCTTCCCCGCGACGGAATCGAGCGGCTCGATCTCGTTCAATCAGCTTCACGGCGAGTGCCGGACCCGCATTCAGCAGAAGCGCTGGTGCCCGCAGTGCAACCGTGAGGTCCCGCTGTCGGAGATCGTCAAAGGCTATGAATTCGAGAAGGGCCGCTACGTGGTCCTCTCGGACGAAGACTTCGACAAGGTGCGGCCGGAATCCACCCGCGTCATCGACCTGGTGCAGTTCGCCGACGAGTCGACGATCGATCCGATGTACGTGGACCGCGCGTACTATCTCGCGCCCGACGGCGGCATGGCCGCCGACGCGTTTGCCGTCATGCGCGACGGCATGGCCGGCAAGGTCGGTGTGGGCAAGCTGGCGCTGTACGGACGCGAATATCTGGTCGCGGTCAAGCCGCACGGGCGCGGCATCGTCATGTATACGCTCCATCACGCGGCCGAGATTCGCAGCATCGAGACGGTCGAAGAACTGACCGCCGTGTCCTCGAAAGTGAAGCCCGAGGAGATCAAGCTCGCCCGTCAGGTGATCGAAACCTTCGAGGGGCCGCTGAACCTTTCCGATTACCGGGACGAGTACCGCGAAGGACTGCAGCGCATCATCGAGGCAAAAATTGCCGGCGAGGAAATCGTCGCGCCGAGCATCGAGACGCCGACGAAGGTCGTCAACCTCATGGAGGCGCTCAGAAAGAGCCTCGACTCGGTCAGCGCCACGAAAAAGAAGCCGGCCAAGGTGGCGATGGCAAAGCCCGCGGCCGCGGCGAAGCGGAAACGCGCCTGAAGAAATTCGGAATCAAGAATTCGGAATTCAGAATTCTAAATTGCGGATGGATCAGTGCAGCGTAGAAACCAGCCACGCAATGAGCCCCGCATCGTGGGCCATGGGATCGCCGAGCCAGTTCGGTGGCGTGAGCCACACGAATCCGAGAATCGCGATGACCCACACGTCGTACGGGAGCGTGGCGCGCTCGTCGGTCCAGAAGAAGGCGCGATTGAAGAATCCGGCGGCGCCGCGTCGCGACGGCATCGGCAGGCAGTTGAGCGCGAGGTACGTGTAGCAGATCCGATTCGCGACCGCGAGGATCGAGAGCACCAGCACCACCCACAGCACGGCGGCCATCCGGTTGGTCGCGGCGCCGATCATGAACAGCACAATCCGCTCGGGCCGCTCCATGAAGCCGACCTTGCACTTCTGGACGAGCGACTCGGCGCGCGCACGGGCATAGCTCGTCATGATGGAAAAGATCAGCGTCAGGGCCGCGATCATGACGTAGTCGCTGCGTCCCAGCTTCGAGTACAGGAAGATCAGGCCCGTCGCCAGGGCCAGATCCGAGAACCGATCGAGCGTGGAATCCCAGAAGGCCCCGAATTCCGACTCGAGCTTCGTGAGGTGCGCGACCTTGCCGTCGATGAAGTCGAAGATGTTCGCGACCAGCATGATCACGAAGGCCAGCAGGAACCGGCCGTACGCGAGCGCCCACGCGGCCGCGACGTTGACGAGCACCCCGATCAGCGTCAGCGTGTTCGGGTGGATATGCAGCGCGACGCATGCCTTGATGAGGGCGCGCAGGGGGAACATGCAGATCGCGCCGATGGCGCCGGTGAAGGTAAGGCGCCGCCGTGGCGCCGGACCGTTGGTCACCGCTGCGGACGTGGCAGGCGCCGCGGAGCTTATAATGGAAGGTTCAGTCACCGACCGAAGACGCGCCATAGTAGCGTATGCCTATCCACGAGCTCAAGGAGCAGATTGCCCGGCTGCCGGAGCAGCCCGGAGTGTATCTGTACTTCAACGCCGAAGGCGACACGATTTATGTCGGCAAGGCGCGCGCGCTCCGCGATCGCGTCCGGAATTATCTCGGCGGCTCCGGATCCGACGCGAAGCGGGATGCGCTGCTCGAGGAAATCGCCCGTCTCGAGGTCATCGTCACCGATTCGGTCGTCGAAGCGCTCGCGCTCGAGAACAACCTGATCAAACAGCGCGCGCCCAAGTACAACATTCTCCTCCGCGACGACAAGAATTACCCGTACCTGCAGCTGACCACGAACGAGCCGTTTCCGCGCGTGCTCGTCGCCCGTCGCGTCGAACGGGACGGCAGCTTTTATGCCGGGCCCTTCCTCCCGGCGCATTTTGCGCGCCGGACGATGGCGCTGACCCATCGCCTGTTCGGGATGCGATCGTGTAACGAGGTGATTACGGGCAAGCGGGGCCGCCCGTGCCTCGAGTACGACATCAAACGTTGCATCGCTCCGTGCGTCGATACGGTGTGCTCCGCTGACGAGTACGGCCGGGCCGTGACCATGACGAAGCTGTTTCTCGAAGGCCGGAACGACGAGCTGATCAGGACCTTGAAGACGCGCATGCTCGACGCGTCCGCGGGCGAACGCTTCGAGGAGGCCGCGCAGATGCGCGACGCGATGCGGACCGTTCAGACGTTGCAGGACCGCCAGCAGAAGATGGCCACCGCCGAGCTCGGCCACCGCGACGTGTTCGGCCTGAAGCTCGGACCGGCGGGAGTCGTCATCCAGGTATTTCAGGTGCGAAGGGGCCGGGTGGTCGAGCGCGTGGAGCTCGGTACCGACAATCCGATCCTCGCGTCGCGCGAGGGCGAAGCGCTGGCTGCGGCCATCCAGCAGTTCTACGAGCTGCGCGGCGCGCCGGTGGAGATCCACGTGCCCCTCGATCCGGACGAGCGCGACGCACTCGAGGCGTGGTTGTCGGAGCGCGCCGGCCGCCGCGTCAGGATTGTCGCCCCGCAACGCGGCGAAAAGCGTGGCTTCGTCGATCTGGCGAACCGCAACGCCGCGCTCGCCTATCAGACCCGCTTCAATCAGGCAAAAACCGCGCAGTACGACGCGCTCGAGACGTTGCAGCACGTGATCGCGCTGCCGGCCCTGCCACGCCGCATCGAGTGCTTCGATATTTCGACCATTCAGGGCAGCGAAACCGTCGCGTCGATGGTGGTGTGCGAAGACGGACGCATGCGGCGGGTGGACTATCGGAAGTTTCGCATCCGAGGGCTGGCAGGAGTGGAACCGGATCCGGCGCGCGATCGGGCAGGAGCGCTCGACGCCGCGGGTGCAGCACCGGCCGCTCCCGCGCCGAGGGCCGACGATTTCGCCGCGATGTACGAAGTGGTGCACCGCCGGTATCGCAAGTTGCTCGAGCTCGGCGGTCCGTTTCCGGATCTCGTGGTGATCGACGGCGGCAAAGGCCAGTTGACGGCCGCATACGCCGCGCTCGAAGAGCTCGGGCTCGCCAACCTCGTGGCGGTCGGCATCGCGAAGAAAGAAGAGCTGTTGTACACACGCGATCGCGACGATCCCATTGCGCTGGCGCCCACCGATCCAGCGCTGTTGCTGATTGAGCGCATCCGCGACGAAGCGCATCGCTTCGCCGTCACGTTCCATCGTCGCGCGCGGACGATGCGGGATTTGCAGTCGGAGCTCGACAACGTGCCCGGCATCGGTCCGCGCCGCCGGAAGACGCTGTTGACCACGTTCGGCAGCCTCGCCGGCGTGCGGCGAGCCACCCGTGAAGAGCTGGCCGCAGTCGTCGGGCCGAAAACGGCCGGTGCGGTTCTTGCGTTTTTCGCAAGTCGGCCTTAACCTGTCGGCAACTCTTAGCTATCAGCTGTCAGCTCTCAGCTCTCGGCTCTCGGCTGTAAGCTGAGAGCTGAAAGCTATTCACGGCATTCTCCGCACAGCGTGATCCGTTGCCAGACATCAACTTCGCGCAGGTTTTCATCGCGTTCGTCGTCCTGCTGTTCTCCCTCACCGTCCACGAAATGGCTCATGCGTGGACGGCCGATCGGTTGGGCGATCCGACGGCACGACTTCAGGGCCGCGTGTCGTTGAATCCGATCGTGCATGCCGATCCGATTGGCACCGTGCTCTTTCCGCTGCTCGCGCTCATCAGCGGAGCGCCGTTGATCGGATGGGCGAAGCCGGTGCCGGTGAACGTCCGTAATCTGAAGCGCGCGCGGCGCGATTACGTGCTGGTGGCCGCCGCCGGCCCCGCCTGCAATCTGGTGCTCGCTGTCAGTGCGTCGCTGCTCCTGGCGGTGTTGCCGGTTTCGCCGCAGACGCTCGATTCGGCGAACGTGTCGGTGCCGATCGCCACAATCCTCAGTCGAACCGTGTTTCTGAACGTGCTGCTCGCCGTGTTCAATATGATTCCGATTCCGCCGCTGGACGGGGGCAACGTCCTGGCGGGCCTCTTGCCGTACCGGCTCGCGGTCGAGTTCAATCGCGTGCGGCCCTATGGGTTCGTGCTGCTGTATTTGCTCATCTTCACAGGGGGTTTCGAAAAACTCGTGCTGCCGCCCTATCGGATGATCCTTTCGTGGCTTCCAACGCAGTGATCCCCCCGAAAAACTCGAGTGGCTCGGAACCCGATCCTGCGAGTGGCTCACAGGCGGCCGCTCCGGCTGGATCGGTGCAGGCGGCCAAGGCGCGCGTCGTGTCAGGGATGCGTCCCACCGGGCGT
>QHWF01000013.1 GCA_003222455.1 Acidobacteriota bacterium | reverse complement strand
ATGTCAACAGATTCGCCCATCTGACTCGCCATCCTTCACGATCCACTCTGCTGCTCACGCTCGGTCATCAGTCGATCGATCGCTCCAGAATTCGGGTCACCCCACCGACACGGGCAGGGAATGCCACAGATTCAGGGGCACGTCGGCGCCCGCGGCCTCTTCCACGTCGAGGCAGCCCTGGGCCACGTCGTCAGGTACCGAGCCGCCGTTGATATCGAAGAGCGCCAGCGTATCCACGAGGCCGTAGGATTCAAGTCGCGCCTTCAGGGTCGCAACGCACTCGCGCGGGTCGGCGCCGTGCCACCGGCGGCGCCGCGCCGTCGAATTGTCCCCGTCGTCGAGGTCAACGCCTTCCAACCAGATGACTCGGCACCCAGTAGCGCGCAGCGCCAGCGCCCAGTTCAAATATCCCAGAGGTGGCCGCCTCCACGCGGATAACCGATGGTCGGTGCGGGCACCAGGCAGACGGTCGTGGTCATCGCTTGTCCCATCCGAGGCGCTCGAGGGCATCGTTCAGCTCGGTAATGTACACTTGCACGTTGGGTGCACACGCATGCGCCCAGTCACTTGCCAGATTCGGCAACGCCCAGGACAAGCCCGCCAGCGCGCGGAAGGCCGATCCGCAATGCGCAAGGCGCTCCAGAGCGTCGGGACTCGCGTTCGGCCAGCGCTCACGGACCATCGACCAGTAGCTTGGGAGGTCCGGACTGGCCGACAAACTGCTGAATTGCGCCGCCTGCGCCAGGTCGGCGGCGGGCACGCCCCAACCGGCAGCCTCCCAGTCGAACACGACGATGGACGAATGGCCGTTCTCGGATCGCAGTCGCAGGTTCTTGCCATTGAAATCGCCGTGCACCAGTGTCCGCGGTGCGCCCTCGCAGACTTCCTCCAACCGATCCCAGCGTGCGGCGACATCGCAGAGGCGTGCCTGGTGCTGCTCGAGCAACGCGACGTCGTCCGGCGTCAGAACCGGATTGTCCAGATGCTGCTGTATGAAATCGCAGGTTGCCTGCAGGATTTCCAAGTAGCGGCGCGGTCCTCCATCGGGTAGATGTCCATTAATCGGCACGTCCGCGGCCGAAGCGTGGAGTAAACCGAGCCACCGGCCGGCCTCGGCGCGATGTCCTGCCAACAGGCGGGAGTAGCTGTCGCCGATAGCCTCGTCGATGAAAATCCAGCAATGCTCGCCATCCGGTTCCTCGAGAAATCCGTGGTAACCGAGCGTTGGGACCGCAACGCGTGGAAGGACCCGTTCGTACACCGCGCGCTCGATCAGCGCGCCCTCCTTCAGACCGCGTTTGGCGACCACGCCAGAACGGCCGGCGAAGTCGATGCGATAGATCTTGTTCTTCTGCTTCCTCACTCGCAGCGGAGTAATCTGGAGTGGCTCCACACCCGGGTACAATTCGCACCAGGCTCGAGCGGCCGGGTGGTTCATCACGTTCGACGGCCGCTTGCGCAGAGCAGACGGCGTCACCGACGGCCTGGTGCTGGCTGGCGAAGGTGTCGCGTCGGCAACGACTCGGCCGTTTTCGATCGCCACGAGCGCCGCGCAGCCGTCCAACATGCTCGAGCGATGCGTGATCACCAGCACGGTGCGGCCGCGCATCAGTCGTTTGATCCCGGCGAGAATCGCCGACTCCGACTCGGTGTCGACCGCGCTCGTTGGCTCGTCCAGGATGAGGATCGGGCTGTCCTGCAGGAAGGCGCGAGCAAGGGCGATGCGCTGGCGCTGGCCGCCCGAAAGCTGGCCACCGCGCTCGCCCACCTGGGTGTCATAGCCGCGCGGGAGCCGGACGATGAAATCGTGGGCGTACGCGGCCTGCGCCGCGGCAACGATCGCGTCGCGGCCGAGCCCGTGGTTGCCGTAGGCGATGTTCGCGGCGATGCTCGTCGAGAAGAGCACCGAATCCTGCAGCACGACCGCGAATTGCCGGCGAAGATCCTCCAGCCTGTAATCGCGGAGGTCGACGCCATCGAGCAGGACAGAACCGGCCGTCGGGTCGTAGAACCGCATGAGCAGGTTCATCAGCGTGGTCTTGCCCGCGCCGGACGTGCCTACGATCCCGAGGCGCGTGCCCGCTTCGACGTCGAACGAAACATCGTGGAGGACGGGACGATCCGCGCCGTACCCGAACGAGACGTTTCGGAAGGCGATCGCGCCGCGGGCGCGCCGCAGCGGCTGCGCACCGGGCCGCTCCTCGACATCGGCCGGTTCGTCGAGCACGGCGAAGGCGCGCTCGATGCTGGCCAGGTGTCCCTGCACCGTCGCGACCTTCCGGCTGATGGTCTTGACCGGATCGTAGAGTTTGCCCAGGTAGCCCATCAGGAGCAGGAGGTTTCCCAGCGACAGCACGCCGGATCGGACGTGACCGATGCCGATGAAGAGGACGGCAGCCGTTCCAGCGGCCGTGGCCAAGCCGACGACGAGACCGAATTGACCTTCGGCGAGCGCGAGGTGAATGCGGCCGCTCACGCCTTCGTCCGAACGGCGGACGAATCGCTCGCTTTCGTGCTCCTCCTGCGTGAACGCCTTCACGACCCGGAGGGCACTCAGCACCTCGTGGACGACGGCCATCGCCGCGCTCTCGAGCTTCCTCACCTCTCTCGACTGGCGCCGCAGGCGTGGGCGATACGCCTGCGTCGCAAGAAGAATAGGCGGCGATATCGCAAGAGCGAGCAGCGTCAACTGCCAATCCATCCGGATCATCACGTAGATCATCGAGACGAGCGTGACGAAGGCGCCCACCGACGGAATGAACCCGTCGATCACCAGGTATCGGATCGCCTGGGCATCGTTCTGGATGCGATACACGGAGTCGGCCGTTCCCACCGAGTCGTGGTAGGAGAGTGAGAGCCGTTGCAGCTGCCGGAAGATGAGGGTGCGAAAATCGAGGACGAGGCGCTCGCCGGCCACGGCCGTAAGGTATTTGCCGGCGAGCGCCTGCGCCTGGCTGAGAAGCGCGATGAGTAAGGTGAGCGCCGCCACAAACCCCAGCAGGACGAATGGAAAGCCTGTGATCGCCCCCGGCACAAGGACATCGAGAAAGTGTGGCAGCGGGCGTGCGCCCAGCACGCTGTCGACGGCAATCTTCAGCGGCAGCGGCGTGAGAAGCGCCAGCGGCGTCGCGAGCAAGCCGACCAGGAACAGCGCGGCGATCGAAGGCCACGACGAGCGCGTGTGGCGCGCCAGCCGTCGATAGAGCGCGAAGTCGCCCAAGCGGGATCTCGTCATCGCGCTGCTACCCCTGTGCACAGACGGTGCGCTCGATGAGCACACGATCCAAACCGTCGTCAATCATCCCAGCTCCATCTCGAGGCGTTGCACTGTTTCAGGGACACTGGTGTGATAGGCGCGCAGGAGAGCGCCGGCTTTCGTCACCCACTTCGGATCCCCGACTCTCAGGCCCGACAGCGCCCAATGCACCTGGTCCAACACCCTCAGCACAGTGCCACATGCCGCGATCCGGCGAATGTCCCGCAACTCGAGACTCGGATAGTCGCGAGCCAGCACCGATCGATACGCGCCAAGATCCGGAGTGACGACGCGATCGATGAATTGAGCAAGATCGGTGGCCGGCGTCCCCCAACCGGCGAACTGCCAATCGAACACCAGAAGGGCGTGGCCGGCCGCGCGCTCACGGATCCGCACGTTCTTCATCGCGAAGTCGCCGTGGACCAGCGTCGGCGGCATCGCTTCACACGCATCCTCGATCTGCCGCCACCGTAACTCGAGCTGGTCGCAGAACGAGATGAAGCCGCCCAGGAGCATCGTATCGCCGGCAGCGAGTGCGCTGCGAGACAGCAACTCCAGGCCGGCCCTGCAGTCCTGCAGGAAGCGATGATAATGACCCAGGCTGCGGTCGGGCAGCTTTTCACTGAAGTCGGCGCATGGCGCCAGATGCACCTCGCCGAGCCATTGACCGGCGAGAACACGATGAGCGTCGTTCAGTCGCGAATATGGCCCGCCCTGGGCGTCTTCGAGGAACAGCCAGGAAAACTCCTCGTTCGGATCTCGCACATATCCATGGAAGCCGAGCGACGGCACCGGAATACGCGGCAGGACCTCCTCGTAAATCACCCGCTCGACACGACCCGTCACGCATCGCGTTCGCTTGGCGATGATGGCCGCATCGTCCGGCCCGATGCCGGTGAGCCGGTAAACAGCGGCCTTCTTGCTGCCTTGCAGAACCTCAATCCGGCCAGGCGCGACATCGTCCCCTTGCGCCCGGCGCCAGGCCTGGAAAGCCGCATGTTCCTGCAGGCCCTCGGTCAAGACAAAGGGCGTGATGAGACGGGACATCAGTAGACTCCCCGATTCGGTCAGTGAACGTCGGCAGCATCGGAGAATCGAACGGAGGCCGGGCGGGCGTCCGATCGCGGCAAGCCATGCCTATTCGATCCCCTAACGCCGAAACGTGTATCTCGCAGAGAATTGAACTGTTCTCGCCGCCGCGGCCACGTTCGCACGGCCGAAGAATTGAGAGCTCATATCCCCGACGATAGATTTGTAATTGGTCCGGTTCGTCGCGTTGAACAGGTCCACGATGAGGTCGACCGTGTCGCGCCGTTGCTGCTGCCCCCCGTCCTGAACGCGCACAATCGCAAAACTCTTTGAAATCCGCAGGTCGAGTTGCGCAGTTGCCGGTCCGCGACCGGTGTTCCGGGTGATGCCGACGGGCCGGTCATTGGCAACCGTGTCGTTGTTGTCGTCGAGTCCGGTTGTGATGTCGTAGGGCAGTCCACTCCTGACCGACAACACCAGGCCCGTTTGAAAACCTCGAGGGAGCGCCACGACACCCATCATGTTGAAACGATGTCGCGCGTCGTCGTCGGCCGGCCCTGTTTCCGCGCGCAAATCGTAGTTGTTCGCTGGAACCGAAAACGTCCCGGACGTGTTGGTCGTCGTTTTGGAAAAGACATACTGGGCGTAAGGCTGAAAGACCTTGCCGAGGCGCCCTCGCCAGCTGACGGTCAACGCCTGGCTGTGCAGGAACGCCGAGGACTCGACCTGATTGATGTTGAGAAAGTTCGGGTCGGGCCGCAGATCCGTGCCGGGAAGCGGCGCGTTGATATTGCGGGACCGGAACAAATCCGT
Organism: Acidobacteriota bacterium; assembly: GCA_003222455.1. GTDB lineage: Bacteria > Acidobacteriota > Vicinamibacteria > Vicinamibacterales > CAVVIG01 > QHWF01. Next base: position 7,076 of record QHWF01000013.1, on the reverse strand, counting down.
TCCGCGGAACCATGAGTATTCCGCCGTCAGCGTGTTTCTCTGACGGAGCTCCCGCTCGACGCTGAAGCTGGCTTCCGACAACGAGGGGGATCGAATGCCGGGCGCCACACGGACCGTGCTCGGCAGCTGTGAGACGTCCGCGCCGCTCGAGAACGGGTTGGGGAAAGACGGGCCGGAAATGACGACTTCATGAAGCCGGATCCCGTCGCGCAGCTGCGATTGCTCGATCGCGGAGCGGCCCAGTTGGTCGGAGAAGATCCCGGCTCCGCCGCGAAAGATCGTTTTCTTGTGATTCTCGGGAGCGAACGCAAACGCAAACCGCGGCGCGACGTTGTTACGATCGCTCGTCGTCGATTGCCAGTCGTAGCGCACACCAAAAGTCAGTGTGAGCTGCGACCTGACGCGGATCTCGTCCTGCACGTATCCATTCGCCTCATACACGCTGAACGCGGCGTTCGGATCGCCTCGATTGATGCGAAAAAAAAGAGGCGTCCTGTCATGAAACGCTTCGAGGTCCGCGAACTCGTATGTCCCGGCAAAATTCGAGGCGTCGAAGGCATCGACGTGATCGCTCCTGAACCGGCCGCCAAACACCAGCGAGTGTCCGGCGCGGCCCAGATACCTGACGGTGTTCTCGAGACTGAACGATCGTCTGTTGGCCCGGTCGAACCTCGGCGACGGCCCGGACGAAAACGCATCGTTCACATCGATCGCCGGGGCGGTCGCGGCGCTCCCCGCGTGGTCTTGCTGATCGACGAAACCAAACAGGAAATCATTCTGCCAATTGGACGCACGGAGCAGACGATGACTGAGCGTCAGCGTGTGCTTGTCCTTTTTGGTGGCGATGCCACGTTCACGCAGGTTGAACCCCCCGGCGTCCTGGTTCGAATATTCGTGGCCGCTGAAACCGTACGTCCCGGTGATCGTCTGTAGCGAGTTCGGCCACGCCTGGATCCGCGCAAAAATGCTGTTGTGATCGTGAGACGTCGGCACATTCGCGACAACCGGTCCCGTCAGCGTTTCCGCATTGACTACCGCGCTTTCGTCGTGCACGAACCGCTGACCCGTAAAGTAAAAAGAGGACTTCTTGCCCGGGAGCGGACCCGCTAACGTGGGTTGCAGGAGACGTCGGCCCAATTCCTGCGTCGCGGGCGCGAACGCATTCCGCGCGGCAAACAGGGTATTTCTCTCGGACATCTCGAACCCCGCGTCGTACCGGCTTCTCCGGCCGCGTTTCGTCGAGACTTCGAGCCGGGCTTGCCCCGGATGCTGGTACAAGGCGGAGTACGGATTTCGATTGAGTCTCACAGTGCCGAGGGCCGACGACGGCACATCGATCTGATCACCTTGGACACCGTCAACGATGACGGAGGCGCCTTGTGACCCTTGCGCACCCGGGTAAAAGAAATTTCCGACCACCCCCAGAAAGTCGTCGGCTACGATGGGAAGCGCACGACGAAAGTCGTCACCCATCCTCAGCGTGGCGCCGTTGCTGACCGATGTTGAAAATGCATCGGCCGGCTCGTCCGCTTCGACCGTGACGTCTGTTTCCAGGCCTCGCACCCGCAGCGTAATCTTCAAGCGAGCCACCGGCTCCGGGCCCACGACGATCGTTTCCTGATACGTCTCGAAACCCGCGATCTCGGCCCTGAGCGTGTAGGTGCCCGGTGTGACACCATCGAAGCTGAACGTTCCGTCGGCTTGCGACGTTGTACTCTGCGTGGCGCTGTTCTGGCGCAGCAGGTTGACAGTCGCGCCGGGAATCACTGCCGCGCTTTCGTCCACGATCGAGCCAGAGACCATGCCGTCGGCTTGCGACGACGTTTCCCCGCGGGCTGTCGCTGCCAGCCCACAGATGAGGATCGCAATGACGCTGTTGACGACGAATTTGAAGCCGGACATCGTGTGAACCCTTCGCGCACAGCCACCAAAGCAAGCCTTGGCGCCGGTCCCTGTATCACCCTGGCCGACGGATGGATCACGTCGACGACCACACCGCACTCTGACAGCGCCCGCATGCCCCGCGGCATGTTTGCTCTTGCTCTCGCGTGAACAGCGCGCGAACAGGAATCGGATACCCAGTCGCTTCATGCGACGCGCACCGTGTCCTGCCGGGACGCCGGGTCGTTCGTGCGCGGTGGTTCCGAACCGAGCGTTTCGTTCAGGATCCGAGCCACGATTGACTCGGCGTCGAAACAGGCCTCCGCGATCTCCCGGGCGGCGCGGCAATGCCGCTCGTAGTCCGCGTTGACGGCGTCCAATGCACCGACGGCCTCCGACAGCGTCGTGAACCGAAACAAGCCTTCCCCGCTGGGCAGATAGGCGCTCGGACCGGTATGCTGCACGACCGCCGGTTTCCCGCTCGCGAGATAGCACAGCGTCCGGTCGCTGATCCACGCGCCCTGGAATTCCACGCAGGACGGCTTGGCGCAACTGAACTCACCGCGCGAGCGCTGGACGTAGGAGCGGTAGTCGTCGGGGCCGCCTGCAACCTCCCGGGAATCGCGGACTCTCCAGCCGTGAGACTCGAGGCACGCGCGGTCTTCCGAATCTTCGCCGGTCAGGTACAGCGCGAGCTCGAGCGGCTGGCGCGTGTGACGCGGGAGCTCGAGAAACCGAAGAAAGGAGATGCGCTTTGTGTTTTCCCGGAGAACCGTCTCCCCGTTCTCCATCACCTTGAGAAAATCCGTCGTCAACCACGTTGAAACTGTCGTGAAGGCTTCAGCCAGGGGGTTGAATGTGAAAGGCCAGAGATCGAGGCAGATCGCCGGCCGGATATGAATCCACGGCAGGCCGCAATCAGAGAACCGGGCCGCCGGTGTCCCCACGGTTTCGCCGGTGGTCAAGTAGCGGTCGTGTGGGGCCACGGCGAGCTCGCCGGTGCTCATCCAAAGTTGGAGCAGTCCCGGGTCGATGTCCACGAGTGCCGAGCGCCGGACGCTCGCGAGCAGTCGAGCGTCGATCGCGTAGTGAAAGTTCAGCAGCAAGTCCGCGCGTCGAAGAACCGCCTGGGCCTTGGACCACGTGTATCCGATGAAGCGAAGGGAACCAGGCTCCTTTGTGCCGTCATGGCCCTTCCCCTGGCCCTCGCGCGTGTAAAGGAGCGTCTTACCCTCGAGGCCGAATCGCTTCATCTTGTCCAGGAAGATCGAGAGCAGGTGGGCCTCCTGCTCTCGATCGCGGACGGGCCGGAACTGCTCCAGCCAGTAGACGTCGCACCCAAGCCGCCGCAACGCCTGCGCGTACTGCATGTAGACCCAGAAGTGACCGCCGCCATCCGGGAAGTTGGCGACCTTGTAAACCGAGATCACGACAGTCATCGTCTCGCGCCTTCCGCTCCTTGTTCATTCACGCCGAGCTCGATGATGGCAACCGCTGCACTGCAATGCCAGCAGCGCGGAGAGTCACCCACGCGGCCACGATTCCGAACAATCTTCAACGGCAGCGGTGTGAGGAGTGCCCGTGGGGTCGCGAACAAGTCGACGACGAACAGCGCGGCAATGTAGGACCATGATGAGCGCGTGTGACGCGCGAGTCGTCGATGTCGATAAAGTCCGAAGTCGCCGTAGCGGGATCTTGTCATCGCGTTCCAATCTCTGCTCCACGGACGGCGTGCTCGATCACAGCGGCGGCCGCACCGCACTGGCGCCCGATGCGGAACACGAGCCAGATGGCCGCCGCACCAAGAATTTCAGTGACGGGCAGGGCGCCATCGAGCGCGGCCGCGAGCGCGAGGGCCGCGCAGCTCGCGGCCGCCGTCAGTCCCATGGTTGATACGCTCGGCCACCAGCGCGACCGCACGAGCTGGTTACCTGCGCCGTGATCTTCGACGGCGACGATCAGCCGCGCCGCTCCGAGCGCGCCGCACACGACTTCCAGATCCCAGGGATCCCAGGCGCCGCCCCGGCGTACCGTCGCCCCCCCGGACTGGAGCGCCCGTTCAACACGGCGCAATCGCTCGTCGGGCGCCTCCCCGTGCTCGGTCCACTGCGCCAGGGCTCTTGATCGGGGAAAGCAAGGGCGGATCCCGCGCGGTGCCGCGCACGACCCTGCCACCAGCCGCCCGCGGAGGCGCGCGACGGGATGAAGCACGTGGAGGAGCGCCGTGAGGAGACGCAGCGCAAACCGCCGGGGCAGCCAGCGGCGATCGGAAAGCGCGCTCGGGAAGCGCGCCTGGCTCGTGCTCACCCAGGCCTGCACCATGGGCGCGAGGGTCGCGACGGCCAGCAGCGGCATCGCGAGGAGGAGCGGCTTCCACACAACGCCGAGAACCGCGAGCGCCGCGAGGAGGGGAATCGCGAGATACCACTCGGGAATGAGCGGGAGCGAGTAGAGCGTGCTCGCCCCTCGCTCGTACAGGCCGGAAGTCGAGCGATCGCGTGAGGCCGCGGCTGTAAATCCGGCCAGCCCAGGAGAGCTGGCCCGTGCCGTTGTACTTCTCCGGCCACTTCCTTTTGAGCAGCGCCTCGGCCTTTCCGTAACCGCGCTGCTGCTTCCAATAGGCGAGCACGGAGTTACGGCGGTGGTGCCACACCACTGCGGCCGGGTGAAACCCGAGAGTCCATCCTTGCTCTTGCAGCCGCCAGCACACATCTACGTCGTCGCCGGCCACACGGAACTGCGGATCGAACCCGCCGATGGCCTCGAGGCACGTCTTCCGGAACGCCATGTTGCAGCCGGGGATATGCTCGGCCTCCCAGTCGGAAAGGAGGACGTGTACGGGCCCACCCGGCGCGTTGGCCACGCAGTCGGCGATTGGCCCGTCGACTGGTGGCGCGATGTTGGGCCCGCCGACGCCGGCATGTTTGGTGGCCGCGAAGGTCGCCGCGAGATACTTGAGCCAGTGGGGGTCGGGGTAGGCGTCGTCGTCGAGGTAGGCGACGATCTCGCCCGTGGCCGCCTCCATCCCCTGGTTGCGTGCGTTGCTCAACCCGCGATTTTCGGTCCGGATCAGCCGGACATCGTATTCGCCGACGATGTCCGCCGTGTGGTCCGTCGAACCGTCGTCCACGACGATGGTCTCGAAGTTCGGGTAGTCCACCCGCTCCAGGCCCTCGAGGCAGTCGCGGATCGTCCGCGACCCGTTGTACGTGCAGACGACGACCGAGATGCGCGGCCAGGACAGGTCGCGAAATGGCGCCTCGACGAAGGCCTTGCGAACGGCGGCGAGGGCGGGCTTGGGCTGGCGCTCGCAGTCCGTGATGCCGAAAGCCCAGTCGTCCACCTGGGCTCCGGCCCGATGCCACTCATCGGTCCAGGCAAACACGAAGACGCCGGCGCAGCCGCCGGCGAAGGCGGTGCGGATCTGCCAGTCCAGACTGCTCGCCTGCGCGGCCTCGCCGTTGCGGAGCGCATCGAGGCCGATCTCAGTGAGCATCAGCGGGCGGTCGCCGGCGACGTTTTGCAGACGCGCGAGGTACGCTTTGAGGTCCGCATGCCGCTCAAGGTACACGTTGTAGCAGAGGAAATCGAGGAACGGGAGCTCCAGGTATTCCGTCGAGGGATAGTTCACGTATGTGACCAGTCCCTCGGGGTCCTCGTTCTTGACCACGTGATAGAGCCGCTCCAGGTAGCGCTCGACCCGGCGATGCCCGTACCAGCGCGCGACGTGCGCCTGGATTTCGTTGCCGAGCGAGTACGCCAGAAGCGCCGGATGTCCAGCGCAGCGCCGCACTCGTTCCCGCAGCTCGCGCTCAGGGTCGCAGTCCCGCCGCTTGTCGATGACGAACCCGAGATACTGTTCGGCCGACAGCCCCACCATCACCCAGAGCCCGTGTCGATGCGCGGCGTCGAGCAGTGAGCGGGGCGGCGTGGTGTGGGGGATTCGCACGGTGTTGATGTCGTTGGCCGCCATCAGAGCGAAATCCCGCTCGATGGTGTCGAGGTCGTAATACTCGTTCCCGTCCGGGTCGGGACGGAAGGCTCCGTAAGTGACGCCGCGGATGTACAGCTTCCGATCGCTGACGAGGAACTTGCCGCCGATAACAGGGCGAGGCCGGCTCAGCGGCATCGAGGCGACCACTGATGGCGAGGGCGCGCGTGGTGGCGCGCTTACGGAAAAAATGCTCCTGTCCTCAAGAGGAAGCGCCATGGTCACCTTGGCCAACAACTCGCTCGATTCGTCGATGGCGACGCGTGGCGGCCTCGGGCAGAACCGCTTGCAGCCACAACGCCGGCGCTACCGCCGAAACCTGTATCGCAACCCGAACTGCACTGTTCTCGCCGGCGATGCCGAATTGCCACGGCCAAAAAATGGCGAGCTCAACACTCCGACGATATTGGTGACGTTGACGCGGTTGATCGCATTGAACACGTCCACCGTGATGTCGAAGCTGTCACGTTTGTTCCCCTGAAGACGCGCAACGTTGAAGGTCTTCGCAAATCGCACATCGAGCTGCAAGGTTCGCGGTCCGCGGCCGGTGTTGCGGGTCACGCCAGGAGGCCCCCGTTGTTGTCAAATCCTGTCGTAATGTCGAATGGCGAGCCGCTGGCGGCCGACAGCACCAGCCCCGTGTTGAAACCCTTGGGCAGTGCAATGGTTCCCAACACGTTGACACGATGTCTCGGATCGAGATCGGCCGGCCCTCTTTCCGCGCGCAGGTCGTAGTTGTTCGCGGGAAGAGAAAAAGTCCCCGATGTGTCGTCCGTCGTATGTGAGAAGACGTACTGGACGTAGGGCTTGAAAACGTTTCCCACGCGTCCACGCCAGGTGAGGGTCAACGCCTGGCTTCGCGACGACCCCGTCGACTCGATTCGATTGATGTTCAGAAAGTCCGGGTCCGGCCGCAATCCGGTTGCCGGCAGTGGCGCGTTGATATTGCGTGAGCGGAACAGATTCACGCCATTCAACACCGAATATTCCGCCGTGACGGAGTTTCTCTGCCAGACCTCCTGCTCGATCCCGACGCTCGCCTGCGACACGTATGGCGATGGAATGTCGCGCGCCACGCGTGTGATGCTGGGCAGAGGCGAGACGGCCTCACCGCGTAAGAACGGATCTGGAAAGGAAGGGTTGGAGATGACCACCTGACGCAGCCGGACTCCGTCGAAAAGGAGCGACCGCTCGGTGGCCGACC
>QHWF01000884.1 GCA_003222455.1 Acidobacteriota bacterium | reverse complement strand
TCAGGTAGACGTAGGCGTGACCAGGCGGGCCATAGAGCGGTTCGTTGCGACGCGTTGGACCAGGGGCGGCGTGGCACGCAGGGTCCGATTCGCCGATGTACGCTTCGACTTCGACGATGATGCCAGCGGTTCTAACGCCCCGGCGATCGTGAACCAGCACCTTTCCAAGCAGATCGCCCGCCACGCTGAGAGTCGGACGATCGTAGAACGATCGCGGCAGTTTTGCGGTCGATCGGTCCGCCGTTGCCGATGACGACGTCAGCGACATGCGCAGCGTTGCACCTTGAATTCCATGGCGCCATCGGAATCACGACCGCGCGCAGGCCCCGACATGGCTGGAGGTATTCTTGTGCCGTTCGGTCTTTCAGCGGAGCCCTGACAACACATGTCCACGCCAGCAAGCTCAATCGACATCATCCGGAATATTTTCGATGAAGTGTTGTCGGCACACCAGCGATTTGCCGAGTACGGCCTGCAGCGCGTTGCGACGGCCGCAGCGGCGATAGGCGCGGCGCTCGCCGCCGGCCGGAAGGTCCTTGCGTTTGGTAACGGTGGCAGCGCCGCCGATGCGCAGCATCTCGTTGCGGAGCTCGTTGGGCGCTTCGAGAGGCAACGCCGCGCTCTACCCGCTGTGGCCCTCACGACCGATCCAACCGTCGTCACCGCAATATCGAACGACTACGGATACGTGCATGTCTTTGTGCGGCAGATCGAGGCGCTCGGCCACCCGGGAGACGTGGCGTTTGGCATCTCGACCAGCGGCCAATCGCGAAACGTCGAGGCGGCCCTCGTGTCGGCAAAGGCGCGGGGCATGGTCACGATTGCGTTGACCGGCCGCGACGGCGGCCAGCTCGGGGCTGAAGCGGACATTCATCTCAATGTCGCGGAAGCGTCCACGTCCCGCGTGCAGGAAGTCCATCGGACCATTCTCCACGCGATTTGTTCGCTCATCGACCGGAACGAGACGCTGGAGTAGCGACAACAGCTCGTTCACGACCGCCGCAGTAACGAAGCTTCGCCTAAAACCGCCGAGTAAACCGAGCCTCGGCGAAGCAAGCGAATCTTCGTTACTAGCAGGGTGCTGAAAAAGTAATCGATCATTAGCCAGAAAGATCAACTCGTTACTATGATGCTCTCGCACTCCGGAGAGAAGCATCGATATGCGTGGACATGACGAACAGGCTGCGCACCTCTTTAGCTATGTGTCGCCCGAAGCACGCGTCCCTCGTGATCATCCGTTGCGGGCCATTCGCGAGATGACGGATCGCGTGCTCGCGACGCTGTCGCGGAAGTTCGCGCGGATGTACTCGGACATCGGGCGCCCGTCAATCGCACCGGAGAAGTTGTTGCGCGCATTGTTGCTCCAAGTGCTGTACACCGTCAGGAGCGAGCGGCTGTTGATGGAACAGTTGGACTACAACCTGTTGTTTCGTTGGTTTGTCGGCCTCAACATGGATGACGCGGTGTGGGATCCGACTGTGTTCAGCAAGAATCGCGACCGGCTGCTGCACAGCGACATCGCGGCGTTGTTCTTCCAGGCCGTCCTGGCGGAAGCCAAGGCCCGCGATGTGATCTCGGACGAACACTTCACCGTCGATGGGACGTTGCTGGAGGCGTGGGCGAGTTTGAAAAGTTTCAAGAAGGTCGATGATCCCGATCCACCGGCCCCAGACGATCCGGGCAACCCGACGGTCAATTTTCATGGCGAGACGCGGACCAATGCGACCCACGCCTCGACGACGGATCCCGACGCCAAGCTGGCGCGGAAAGGCAACGGCAAAGAGGCCAAACTGAGTTACAGCGGGCACATCTTGATGGAAAACCGCAACGGGTTGGCGGTCGACGCGACGGTGCGCCCGGCGACTGGAACCGCGGAGCGCGACGCCGCGGTGGCGATGGCGGCGCAGATTCCCGGTGACGGACGCGTCACCATCGGCGCCGACAAGAACTATGACACCAGAGATTGCGTTGAGCAGCTGCGCAGTCTGACGGTCACACCGCACGTGGCCCAGAATGACAAGCGGCGCCGCAGTGCGATTGACGAGCGCACGACGCGACACCCGGGCTATCTGATCAGTCAACGCAAGCGCAAGCGCGTGGAAGAGATCTTCGGCTGGCTGAAAACCGTCGGCGGATTGCGGAAGCTTCGTCATCGAGGCATCGACCGCGTGGACTGGATGTTCACATTCGCAGTCGCCGCGTACAACCTGGTTCGGCTCCGGAACCTGGCGGCAACACCATGACCCTTCAAGGGAGGGGTGTCTTCGTACGGCGGAGAGTGAGGCGCCATGAGTCAATCTCAAGGCCATAAGCGCTCCCTTCCGTATCGATAATCCGGCATTGACGACTGGTTCGATGGAATACCGACGATGAATCGGCTCACTGCGGTTACTTTTTCAGCACCCTGCTAGAGCATTTCGAGCGTGCATGGGTCGAAGACTTGCTCGAGGGCAGACAAACGGCAATTGAAGGCAGTTCAAGCGCGGAGCAGTTCATAAACCGACGCGACGACCTGCGCCTTCAGTTTCTGCTGGCTCAGGTT
>QHWF01000883.1:406-3000 GCA_003222455.1 Acidobacteriota bacterium | reverse complement strand
CAGCGCGGCGGCCATCAAGGGCGTGCGCCCCTGCTGATCCTTGCGGTTCGGCTCGGCTTGATGGTCCAGCAGTATCCGAACGGCCTCGGCGTACCCACTGAAAGCGGCCGCCATCAACGCCGTCGCGCCGTCGGCCGTTGTGGCGTTGACTTCGGCCTTCGCCGCCAGCAACATCTCGAGCAGGTCCACACGTCCGGCTGACGCCGCGCGCATCAGTGCGGTGATGCCGTCGCCGTCCTTCACATTGACATCGGCACCGGACGCGATCGCCGCCTGCAGCGCCCTGGCATTTCCATCCATGACTGCGTCCGGGACGAGCTCCTGGCCGGACGAGCCGAGCGCAATGAGCACCAGCAGCTCAGTCCCACACGGTGCGGCGGTCGTATGCATCATCCTCGCAGGCTTACACTATCACGCCAGATCAAGGGATCTGTATGCAACGGCCGGCACGGTAGCAAGTCTCAAGTCTCAAGCGAGATCTGATCGTTCAGAGATGAGAGTTGAGACTTGAGCGTTCTTTTCTCCTGTGGTACCTTTTCGAGGTTTTGATTGTTTCGCCACCTTATGCATATCGATCGCCGTTACATCCAGACACAGGTGCGCTTCGCCACCGACGACCTCGAAACGATGCGCGAGGCGCGACGATACCAGGCCCATGTGTTCTCGCTGTTTCGTCCGTACATCGGCACACGCGTCCTCGAAGTCGGCTCCGGAATCGGAACGACCACGCGGACACTGGTCGACCTCGCAGAACGCGTCGTCGGTATCGAGCCCAACCGCGCATCGGTTGCGCGCCTGCGGCACGCGGTCGGCCATCATCCCGCGTTCCTGCTGCACGACTGTCACCTCGAAGAGTGCGATCGGCGCGAGCTGATCGCGGAACGTTTCGATACGGTTCTCTGCGTCAACGTGCTGGAACATATCGAAGACGACACCGAGGCGCTGCGCGTCTTTGCTGAGATCGCGGCTCCGGCGCACGGTCATGTGCTGATTTTCGTGCCGGCCGTTCAAGCCGCCTACGGACGTCTGGATGCGGCGCTGGGACATCATCGCCGCTATTCCAGGCGAGCGCTCGCCCGGAAGTTCGACGCAGCCGGTCTGGGCCTTCAGGTCCTGAAGTACACCAACCCGGTCGGGCTGCTGGCCTGGATGTTCAAGGCCTACGTGATGAGAAGCGCCGCCCACAGCAGCCGTGAGATTGCTCTGTTCGAAACGCTGGTCGCCCCGTGGGCGCTGCCGCTCGAACGGCTTGTGCCGGCGCCGGTCGGCCTCTCGCTCGTGGCCGTCGCCAGACCGAGACGTCACCCGGCGTGAGTGCGGCCGCGCCTGCCCTCGACCGGACGACGCTCATGGCGTTGTCGGACCCGCTCCTGTCGGTGGTCATGCCGGTGTACAACGAGCGCGCCTCGGTCGAAGAGATGATTCGGCGCGTGCTCGCGGTCAAGATGCGAATCCAGCTGATCGTCGTCGACGATGCGTCGACCGACGGGACAGGACCGCTGCTCGATCAACTGCAGCGCGAGCTCGGGTTCACGCTGTTCCGGCACACGCGCAATGCCGGCAAGGGCGCCGCGCTGCGGCGCGGCTTCGCGGCAGTCAGCGGCGACATCGTGGTGATTCAGGATGCCGACCGCGAGTATTCACCCGAAGAGTTTCCCATCCTGATCGAATTGATCGTGAAGGGCCGCGCCGATGTGGTGTACGGAAGCCGCTTTCTCGGGCGCCATCGCGTGTTCCTGCTCACGCACTACCTGGGCAACCGGCTGATCACGTTCATCGCCAACGTGCTGTACAACACGATGCTGTCGGACATGGAAACCTGCTACAAGATGATGCGCGTGGAGGTGCTGCGGTCGATGACGCTCCGGTCCGACGGCTTCGGCATCGAGCCGGAGATTACCGCGAAGGTCTTCAAGCGCGGTTACCGCGTCTACGAGATCCCGATTACCTACGATGGCCGCGGGTACGAGGAAGGGAAGAAGATTACCTGGCTCGACGGGATCGTCGCGCTATGGGTCCTGCTGAAGTACCGATTTACCGAGATAGCGTCACGATCGAACGCAGAGGCCGCAAAGGAAGATAGGACTTCTCTGCGGCCTTCGCGGCCTTTGCGTTCCAAATGGCGTCGGTCTATTTCCGGCGACGCGCCAGGATGCTTTCCATCTCGTCCATCACGCGGTTCATCGTCTTCATCGTGAGATCGAGCGGCTCGCCCGTGGTCATGTCGACTCCGGCATCACGCAACAGGTCGATCGGATACTTCGAGCCGCCGGCGCTCAGAAACGCGAGATACCTGTTCTTTGCGGCCTGATCCCCGGCCTTCACCTTTGCGGCCAGCGCCTCGGAGGCCATGAACGAGGTGGCATACTGGAACACATAGAAGTCGCGATAGAAGTGCGGAACGAAGCTCCACTCGTGGGCGATGTAGTCGTCCACGACGCAGACATTCTGATCGTGCCCGTAATACTTGCGCGTGATGTCGAGATACAGCTTCGCGAGCGCGTCGCCGGTTACGGGTTGATCCTTTTCGGCCATTTCGTGCATGCGCAGCTCGAACTCGGCGAACTGCGTCTGGCGGAACACGGTGCCCTTGA
>QHWF01000883.1:0-371 GCA_003222455.1 Acidobacteriota bacterium | reverse complement strand
CGAAGCCACTTCGGCGACGAAGATCGGATACGACGCGAGCGGATACGGCTGCTTCTTGTTGGAGAAATAACTCTGCATCGTGTGGCCGAGCTCGTGCGCCAGCGTGCTGACATCCGGGTACTTGCCGTTGAAGTTGATCAGCATGTAGGGGTGGACGTCGTACGCGCCGCCATTCGAGTACGCGCCCGACAGTTTCCCCCCGCTCGGCAGCAGGTCGATCCAGCGCTCGTCGTACGCGCGTTTGATGACACCCTGATACTCGAGGCCGAGCGGCGCCACCGCGTCGACGACGATTTTCTCCGCCGCTTCGGGCGTGTATTCCAGCTTCACGGAAGCCACGAGCGGCGCGTAGAGGTCGTAGTAGTGCAGCT
>QHWF01000894.1 GCA_003222455.1 Acidobacteriota bacterium | reverse complement strand
CTGATTGTTCGCGGCGCTCCCCTTCAGGGCGTCCTCGGCGCACTCTGTGACGGGATTGATGCGCTCGATCCGGATCTCATTTCCAGCGTCCTTCTGACGGATGCCGGTGGCCAGCATCTTTGGCCAGCGGCGGGACGGCGGGTCCCCGAGGACTACAAGGAGCTGATTACTCCGTTGCCAATTGGGCCTACCATGGCGGCGTGCGGCACCGCGGCGTTTCGCAAAGAGCCGGTGATCAGCTCAGACATCGCCGCTGACCCACTCTGGTCCGGCCCTGCAGAGAAGTATCGGCGGATGGCACTCCAGCACGGACTGCACACGGCATGGTCCGTTCCGATCGTATCGGAGAACGGCACGCTGCTCGGGACGTTTGGCCTGCATCACACGAAGGCACATCCTGTCGCCGGCGACGAACTCGCACTGCTCGAGCAGGCCGAGCACATCGCGCTCATCGCCATCGAGCGGGATCGTGCGCAGACGGCGCTGACCGAAGCCTTGGCCGAAGTGAGAAAGTCCGAAGCGGAACTCCGGACGATCGTCGACATGATTCCGCAACTCATTGCCGTACTCGCTCCTGATGGCCAGGCGCTCTACGTGAATCAGTCGACGCTCGAGTACACGGGCCTTTCGCCAGATCAGGCACGGGGCTTCGAATTTCGGCAGCGTGTCTTTCACCCGGAGGACGTGGAGCGGCTCAGGGACGAGCGCGGCAGCGCGCTCGAGCGCGGTGAGCCGTTCGAGAACGAACAACGTGCGAGACGTCACGACGGGCAGTACCGATGGTTTCTCATCCGCTACCGCCCACTGCGCAACGAGCGCGGCCGGGTTGTCCGCTGGTATGCCACCGCGACCGACATTGACGAGCGCAAGCGCGCGGAAGAGCGCATCCACAACGAGAACCTTGCACTCCGCGAGGAGATCGATCGCTCTTCGATGTTTGAGGAGATCGTCGGATCGTCAATTCCCTTACAGCGCGTCCTGGCACTCGTCGAGAAGGTGGCCGTCACCGACTCGACCGTGCTCATCACCGGTGAAACAGGCAGCGGCAAGGAGCTGATCGCGCGGGCCATCCACAAGAAGTCGCGCCGAGCAGGTCGCGCCTTCATTCGCGTGAACTGTGCGGCTATCCCCTCTTCGCTCGTCGCCTCCGAGCTCTTTGGCCACGAGAAGGGCGCGTTCACGGGCGCGCTGCAGCGGCGGCTCGGCAGGTTCGAGTCCGCCAATGGCGGCACGATCTTCCTCGACGAGATCGGCGATCTGCCGGCGGAAACACAAATCGCGCTGCTCCGCGTGCTTCAGGAACGCGAGATCGAGCGGATCGGCAACAGTCATCCGATTCCGGTGGATGTCCGCATCCTAGCGGCGACCAACCGCGACCTGGAGAAAGCGGTCGCCGCCAGCGCGTTCCGACAAGATTGGTTCTACCGCCTCAACGTGTTTCCGATTCGCGTACCGTCGCTCCGTGAACGCGCCGAAGACATCCCATTGCTGGTCGAGTACTTGATCGAGCGGTACGCCACAAAAACCGGGAAACGCATCCGGAAGATCAACAGAAGCACTCTGACGCTGTTTCAGGCATACGACTGGCCAGGCAACATCCGAGAGCTGCAGAACGTCATCGAACGCGCCGTCATCTTGTGTGACGGGGATACGTTCTCAGTCGACGAGACATGGCTCGCGCATGATCCGAAGACGTCCGAGGGCCCGAGCATCGCCATCGGCACCTCGTTGGCGCAGCAGCACCGCATCCAGTCGGAAACCGAACGACATCTGATTGAGGCCGCTCTGGCCGACACAGATGGACGTGTGGCCGGTCCAAAGGGCGCTGCGGCAAAGCTGGGGATTCCTCGTCAGACGCTCGATTCGAAGATCACGGCTCTAGGCATCGACAAGTATCAGTACAAGAGCCGCTGAGCTTCATCCGTCGTTGCCGGCACTTCCGCCAAAAACGCTGACGAATCGGCAAATTCTGAAGAGTCAGCACGCCATCGCCTTGTAAGTCACTGCCTGCAAACGATCGCGGCTGGGACTGTCCGTTGCACGACCGCCAGGCGATTGCCCGGTCGCGCCCATGACGCTCAGGATCGTCGCCGACCTCCGCGAAGACGGGACCACCATTCGTTTGATCGGCCGCATGCGGGCCGAACATATCGAGCCCGTGCAGGCGGAGATCGCCGCGAGTCGTGCACCCGCGGCGTTGGACCTCGACGAACTGACGTTGGCCGATGTTGATGCGGTTCGTTTTCTCGCTGCTGCCGAACGCGAGGGCATTGCCCTTCAGCGCTGCGCGCCGTTCATTCGCGAGTGGATGGCCAGAGAAGCCGGGCCGCGCTGAATTGTTCGACGAGGAGACTGCATGAAGATCCTTGTGAAGACGACGGCAGCATTACTGGTGATCGGAGCGTACTCCAGCGGAGGTGGGATGATGGCGCAAAGCGGTCCGGCAAAGAACGTCGTGTTGGTGCACGGTGCGTTTGCGGATGACTCGAGCGTGGCGAGCAACGACCGGATGATCGATCCCGAGCAGGAGAAGAGCATGGCGAAGG
>QHWF01000893.1 GCA_003222455.1 Acidobacteriota bacterium | reverse complement strand
CCGTCCCGACCGGAATTTCGTTGCCGCTCGGAATCCGACCGCTCGATGCCGGCACCGCGGATCGATCGTCCGTCGATCGCGTATTCGTGGAGCGATCGTCCGTGGATCGCGTATTCCCGGACGTCGGGTACGCCCCGGTGGCATCGTTGCGCGCACGGCTGCGGATGTTGTCGAGGCGGTCGCGGACGTCCGCGTACTCGCTGCGCGCAATCGGTTCGCGCTTGCGCAGCTTCACCTTCAGGTACGTCGCCTCGTCGCGCAGATCGTCGAGCTCGCTCTGGAGCTGCGACGCGAGCGTGGCGTCGCGCGAACGCGCCTGCGCCACGTCGCGCGACGCGTCGTAGATGTTGTCCTGAAGACGCTGAATGTCGGCGCTCGTCACGTCGGCCTGAGCGGAGGCCGGACGCGGACCAGCGGCGACGAATGTAAGCAAGAGAAGCGGGAGCAGGTTGACCCTGAATGTGAGCACTGGAGTAACCTCCCGTGTGCAAATTGCAAGATCGGTTCCGCGGGCGGACCGAGCAAAAAAGGACTAATTCACAAGATGCGCCGACGTGGAACGCAAAGGCCGCGAAGGCCGCTAAGAAATCCTGCTCTTCCTTTGCGTCCTTTGCGGCCTCTGCGTTCGATCGTGACGTTCGCGCATTCCAAATTCCGAATTCCAAATTCCGAATTGCTGATTTCGCCTTACCGCCAGGGCATCAACCGTTCAATCCAGCTGATCCGCGTGAGATCGTTGTAGATCACCGTCACCATCAGCATCATCAGCACGACGAATCCGGCGAGGAGCATCTTCTCCTTGACTCGGGCGCTGAAATCGCGACGCGCCGCACCCTCGAGCGCCATGATGAAGATGTGTCCACCGTCGAGGACGGGGATCGGCAGCAAATTGAGAATGCCGAGATTGAGGCTGATCATCGACATCAGGCCGAAAAGCGCAATCCATCCGAGCTCGGCCGACTCGCCGGAGAGCTGAGCGATCGCCACGGGCCCCATCAGCTGCCGCGGCGACGTCTCCCGCGTGAGCAGGCCCCAGACGGTGTGGAAGATCAGCCCGCCGTATTCAACGTTTCGCTTCAGGCTCATGGTGACCGCTTCCACGGGCCCCGGCTTGATGCTCTTCGTCTCGTCCGCCAGGCTGATGCCGAGCCATCCACCGTCGCCGCGCTTCTCGGGGGTGGCGTGGATGTCGAGGCGCTCGCCGTTCCGCAAGACGGAAATGGTGATGGACTGTTCTGGCCGCTTGAAGATCGCGTCGCGCACCTGCCTCCCGAACGTGATGCGCTCGCCATTCACCGCCAGCACGACATCGCCAGGCTTGACGCCCGCGCGTTCGGCCGGTTCGCCCGGGTAGACCTTTGGAATGTGCGGATGTACATCGGGCAGTACGCCGATGTCGCCGATTTCGAACCGGCTCTCTCCTGGTGCGACGGTCGGGGTCACCGCGCGAACGATCCGCTGGCCGGTGCGCTCCAGCATGATTGAGGTTTCCCGGTTCGGGCGCGATCCGACGGCGATCAGGAACTGCTGCCAGGTATTCACCGGACGATCCATGACCGAGACAATCCGATCGCCGGGCCTGATGTCGATGGCTGCAGCCGCCGACCCGTCCAGGATGGCGCCGACGACGGGCGGCCGATCCTCGTAGGCCGGCACGTCCGCCCCTTGGTACAGCACGACGGCCGTGAGCACGAACGCGAGCCCGATGTTCATCACCGGGCCCATGATCAGGACCTGAAACCGCTGCCACTTCGTCTTCGACAGGAACTCGTCGGGCCGGCCGGTCCGCGGTTCTTCGGGGCTCTCGCCGGCCATCTTCACGTAGCCGCCGAGCGGCAACGCACCGATGCCATATTCGGTGTCGCCATAGCGAAAGCTGGCGATCGTGGGATTGAAGCCCAGTTGAAACTTGAGCACGCGGATGCCGACGCGCTTGGCCGCCAGAAAATGGCCGAGCTCGTGCACGAACACGAGCACGCCGAGAACGAACGCGAAGGCCAGCAATGTGGTCAAACCGTAAACCTCAAACTTGGACAACCCGGGATAACGTCAGACTTCAGTCTTGCAAATTTCCGACTTCGGCCATCAATTCAATTCTACTGCGCGAGCGATCTCCTGAGAACACTCACGCGCCCACCGATCGACCGAGCGAACGGCCTCGAGTGTGCACACCTCTTCCGGCCGGTGCGCATCCATCGTGCGCTCGATGACAACGGGTATGGATGTGAATCCGATTTGCCCCTTCAGAAATCGTTCCACCGCGACTTCATTGGCCGCATTCAATACTACCGGCAGGCTCCGCTCGGCCTCGAGCGCGCGGTACGCCAGTCGAAGACACGGAAATGTACCTGTATCCGGAATTTGAAACTCGAGATGGTGCGCGCGAGCCAGATCGGGCCCCGGCAGCGGAAGCGGCCAGCGGTCGGGATACGAAAAGGCGTACTGAATCGCCACCCGCATGTCCGT
>QHWF01000892.1 GCA_003222455.1 Acidobacteriota bacterium | reverse complement strand
CTCCAGGAGAACCCTCCAATCCTCACGCGAGTCCGCCAAAGGCGGGAAGGCTCGACCGATCCGCTGAATACGACCGTGACCGTTCACGAACGTCCCATCTTTTTCCACGTAGGCCGCAGTGGGTAGTGACCAGTGAGACCAGCCGGCCGTGGGATTTTCGTTCGTCCCTGAGAAGATGAAGAGTCGAAGCGTCCGCGACAGCTCTTGGAGCGTCTTCTCGTCGACGAACCTCGTCAGGTCGTGCCCGAAGACCCACAACGCCTCGATCCGGCCCTGAAGTGCCTCGTCAAGGATAGTCGGGACCGCGGGCGCACCTGGCTCAGACGAAACCAGCAGCTTTGCGCCAAGCGTGTTGGGATTCTTGTCGGCCTTGATGAGGAAGTCGTCGCTGTCGCCAGGCGGGATCGGGCCAGAGGCGGTCACACGGGCGCCCATACCAATCTCGAAGATCTCGCGGATCAGAAAGAGCTCCTCGTTGGTGAGCTGTGTGGAGGCGATCACACCGATCCGCGAGCCAGTCCCGTTCTCGCGGAGCTTCCCCAGTGCCGCCGCGATGGCCGCAATGGCCCGTTCCCAAGTGGAGTCGACGCCCTGATGGCGGACTCTTGTCAGGCGTCCCTTGTCTACCCAACCAAAACCATAGCGGCCTTCATCGCACATCCACCACTGGTTGACGTCCGCATTGTATCGGGGCTTCAGTCGCAGAATCCGAGCGCCGTCGTTGAGATGAGGTCGGTCGAGTACGTAATGGATGTCCACGTTGCACGCCTGGGCGCAGCCGTTGCACACCGTTGGGGCGCTCGAGAGGTACCAGACTCTCGCTTTGAAACGGAAATCCTGCTCGGTGAGGGCCCCGACCGGGCAGATGTCCACGACGTTGGCCGAATAAGGATTGTCCAGCCGCTGACCGGGATAAAGTCCCAACTGAGCTCGGTCCCCTCGGTCAAAAATGCCGAACTCCCCGGTCTTGGTGATCTCGTCCGCAAAACGCACGCAGCGGGAACACAGGATGCACCGCTCCTGGTCCAGCATCACGTGAGGGCCAATGGCCACGGCCTTCTTCTTTTTGACCTTCTGCTCCCGGAAGCGCGGATCGTAGAGCCCGAAGTTCATGTAGAAGTTCTGAAGATCGCATTCACCCGACTGGTCGCAGACCGGGCAGTCGAGCGGGTGATTAGCCAGCAGGAATTCCAACACCGCCCGCCGGCCATCCTCGGCCTTGTCGCTCTTCGTGTGCACGACCATCCCTTCGGTCACGGGCGTGTTGCAGGAGATCTGGAGCTTGGGGTTCTTCTCCACCTCCACCAGACAGATGCGGCAGTTTCCGGCGATGGAAAGCCCCGGGTGGTAGCAGTAGCGCGGGATGAAAATGCCCAGCTTCTCTGCAGCCTGGATGACCGTGCTGCCATCAGGACTCTCGATCTGCCGGCCATCGATGGTCAGCGTCGGCATTCCGCGGCCTCCCGACGCCCCAGGGACCTTCCGCTCTGAATGTGTTCCTCGAACTCCGCGCGAAATTTCGTAATGTAGGATTGAATTGGCCAGGCCGCTGCGTCCGCGAATACACAGATCGTCTTGCCCTCCATGTCGCGGGCGATGCCGAGCAAATCATCCAAATCCTTGAGCCTTCCTCCACCCTCTGAAATGCGGCGCATGATGCGGTGCACCCAGCCAGTTCCTTCCCGGCAGGGCGAGCATTGACCGCAGGATTCGTGGGCGAAGAACTTGGCCGCAGACCCCAGGGCCTCGACCATGGAAGTCGTCTCATCCATCACGATCACGCCGGCGGAACCGGCCATGGTACCCGCAGCCATCAGGGAATCGAGGTCCATGCGGACGTCGATCTCGTCCGCCGTGAGCACTTTCGCGGAGATTCCACCTGGAATGATCGCCTTGAGTTTGCGACCGCCCAGTACGCCCCCCGCATGCTTGTCGATCAGCTCCCTTAGCGTAATGCCCACCGATGTCTCATAGAGGCCGGGCCGGTTCACATGCCCGCTGACAGAAAAGAGCCTCGTGCCGCCCTGCTTCGGCGTCCCCAGCCCCGCGAAGCGGTCGGCGCCCTCCCGCAGAATGAACGGGACGCAGGCCAGAGTTTCGACGTTGTTGACGATGGTGGGACACTGGAACAGGCCGGAGAT
>QHWF01000874.1 GCA_003222455.1 Acidobacteriota bacterium | reverse complement strand
CGCCGTCGCATCGTCCACGCTCTTGCCGGCGCCCTTCGCCTGTTTCACCGCCGCGACGAAGTCGGTCATGAACTGCTGATATTCCTTCAGCTCCGGCACGTTTCGCAACGGGCTGTGCCCGACGATGAGCGTGTCCACGTCCTTCACCGTTGCCAGCGCCTTGCCCACGGTGGCGGCATACTCGAGGCCGCTGCCGCCGTTGTTCCGATCGAGCACCGGCGCGTCCTTCCAGGCGAACATGTCGCCGGTCTGCATGACGCGGAGCGACGGGTAGACGATCCAGGTGTCGCCGTTCGTGTGGCCGCGGCCGAAGTAGTACAGATCGACACGATCCTTGCCGCTGCCGAGCGTCAGCTTGTCCTTGTAGGTTTTCTTCGGCAGGAACTTCGCGTTGTCGCCCTTGAACGCGTCCATCTTCTCCATGTTCGCTTTCGTGTTCTCGTGGGCGACGATTTCGACGCTGGCGGGGAACCCCGAGTTGCTGCCGGTGTGATCGCCATGCGTATGACTGTTGATGATCGTCGTCACCGGCTTGCTGGTCACCGTTTTGATTTTCTCGAGCAGCACCTGCCCCCAGCCGGCGAGCTTGGTGTCGACGACGATGACGCCGGCGTCGGTGATGAAGACGCCGGTATTGCCGCCGCTGAACATGCTGCGATCGGTCGGATCCGATCCGGTGATCATGTACAGGTTGTCTTTCACCTTCTCGATCTTCGTCGCGGCGAGCGCCGCCTGCGACGGTGTGGCCGGTTGCGCGGGCGGCTGACTGGCGGCGGCAACCAGCGACAGGGCGCCGGCCGCCAGCAGCACCGCGAGCACGGTGGTTCGCCTCATTTCACTCATGACAGTCCTCCCGGAAAAAAGACGCGTTGAATGAACCAGAACGTGCCGGCGGCGATCACGACGAGGGAACCGGCAAAGGCGAGCTGCCGTCCCACCGCTTCGCTGCGGGCGCGAAGCGCCGTGAGGACGGATGCGACGGCCACCACCACCAGCAGCTGCCCGATCTCGACGCCGACGTTGAACGAGAACAGCGACCATCCGAGCGCCCGCGACGGCAGGTCCATCTCGCGCAGCACGTTCGCGAACCCGAATCCGTGAATGAATCCAAACGTGAAGGCGATCCAGGCGCGGACGTCGCGCCCGCCGCGCACCAGCAGATTATCCGCTCCCACGTAGACGATGCTCAACGCAATCGCCGGCTCGATGATCCGGGCCGGCGGCGTGACGATGTTGAGCGCGGCGAGGGACAGGGTGATGCTGTGCGCGACGGTGAAGGCCGTCACCACGAGCGCGAGTTGACGGATGGTCCCGCCCAGCAGGAGCAGGCCGACGAGGAACAGCAGGTGGTCGGGTCCGATCAGGATGTGATGCACACCCGAGGGGACGAAGCGCTTCACGACCGCCCAGACGCCCTGCCGGCTGCCGGCGAAATACTCGAACTCGATCCGGCGCGCGTCGAGGATGGCCTGCGTCAACGCGGCGCCTTCGTAGATGTTCAGGAACGTCTGATGGTTCGGGTCGTACGGGAACATCACGGCGGCCACGGTGACGGTTCCCGGAGAGGCATCGAGCGGGTACCGGAGGTGCAACCGGATCGATTGGCGATCTTTCACCACCTCGGCGTGCGACCATTCGGCCCGCAGCGGGCGGCTGTTGGCCGACACCAGCAGCCGCGGCGACAGAAGATCGATCATCGCGCGCTCACGCTCCGACACGAGCGCTGCGTCGAGCAGACGCTCGGGCGGGTCGATATTCAGATCGTGGGCGACGTCGAACACGTGCGCGACGAGCGTGCCGTCGATCGCGCCTGGCTGCAGCCGCAGGTCGACGTAGCTGAATGGAACCGGGTGGGCGCTCGCGGCGCGCGGAATCACGAGCGCCGTAAGAAGAACGCAAAGGCCGCGAAGGCCGCGAAGAAAGGCATTCTCTCCGATCCTAGCGCCCCCTTGAGGAACGCAAAGGCCGCGAAGGCCGCGAAGAAAGGCCTTCTGTCGAACCCTTCCACCCCACGGAAGAACGCAAAGGCCGCCAAGGCCGCGAAGAAGACGGTACCGAATGGCAAGGCACGAAGCAACGCAGAGGCCCAGCCTTCGCTCGACGGACATCGAGAGAGCTGGCAGCCCGCGGTGAAAGTCCGGCGTCGCACCGAGGGCGGCGATGCGCCCGGACGTTCCACCCCACGGCGCACAGTCCGCGCCGTGGGGACCCCGGCGGAGCGGCGCGACGAGCGCAGAGCGGGGCCCCCACCGTGCGTGTTGTGCACGGTGGGGTGCAATACCGGGAGTATTTGAGCGAGGAGCAACGCAGCCA
>QHWF01000012.1 GCA_003222455.1 Acidobacteriota bacterium | reverse complement strand
ACATGTAGCGCGACTCGAGATAGCTGCCATTCGCATCGAAGATCTCGATCCGATGGTTGCCGCGATCCGCCACCCACAGACGGCCCTTCGAATCGAACACCAACGCATGCGGGGTGCGGAACTCGCCGTGGCGTACGCCGATCTTCCCCCACGACTTGATGAACTTGCCGTCCGGCGTGAACTTGCTGATGCGCGCCGTGGCACCGCGCTTGAGCCCCTCGGCAATCGCCGCTGCGGTGGTCATGCCCTGGCCGTCGTGGCCGTCGGCCACGTAGATGCTGCCATCGGGCCCCACGACGACGTCGTTGGGCTGATTGAATTGGCCATCGGTGTTGCCCGGCTTGCCCGGAATGCCCAGGCTCAGCAGCTTCTCGCCCTTCGGGCTGAACTTGTGAACCTGGTGTCCCTTTGTGCCGGCCGCGTTGGCCGCGAAGTCCGCGATCCAGACGTTCCCGTCCTTGTCGACGGCGATGCCGTGCGGGGTGACCATGATGCCCTTGCCGAAGTTGGCGAGCACGGCGCCGGTCTTCCGGTCGAACTTGAAGATCGGATCGACCGGAGTATTGTCGCAGTCAACAGGACCGCCGCCAGCCGTGCCCGCGCCGCAGCGTTCGTACGCCCAGATGTGGCCGTCCTTCGGATCGATGTCGATGCCAGCGGTCGTGCCCCACTTCCGGCCGGCGGGCAACTGTCCCCAGTTGCGCGTGACGACGGGCGCCGGATTCGGCAACCCTTCGCCCGTGATCGGATTGGCCACGACAGCGCGCTTCGTGTTCGCGGCCGGAGCCTGAGCGTGTGCGCCCGTACCAGCGTCCCACGCCGCCACGAGGACGGCGGCGCCCAGGCCAAAAGCAGAGACGACGATTCGTGACAGCATGGCAGCTCCTTTGTGCGGTTTCATCAGCGTTCCGGCGACGGCGCCTTCACGCTCGACGCCGGCTTGGTTCCCTTGAGAATCCATCGCTGCATGCGCCGGCCATTGCCGGCCTCACCGGTGTACATCCGGCTCTTCGAGTCGATCGCGATCACGTGCGCGCGGATGAATTCGCCGGCCTGGCGTCCAGGTTTTCCGAAGCGGTCGAGAATGGCCAGGTCCTTCCGGCGAAGGATCCACACGCGTTGGTTCGTGCCGTCGATAAGGTACAGCAGGCTCTGCTCGGGGTCGCGCGAAAACTGCAGACTGAAGCCGCTCCCCGAACCACCGGTTTCCGGACGGACGAACCGCTCCATCAGGTACTCCCCGTTCTGACGGAACACCTGGATGCGGTTGCCGCGGCGATCCGAGACGTAGACGAGGCCGTCCTTGGAACCGACGAGGCCGTGCACCGTGGAGTACTGCTGCGGCGGACTGGCCGGATTCACCGGATACGCGTACTTCTCCGCGTCGTCCGGACGCTTGCCGTACGCGCCCCAGTGCCGCTTGTACTTGCCGGTCGCGGCGTCGTAGACCACGACACGCTTGTTGATGTAGCCGTCGGCGATGAAGATCTCGTTCGTCTTCGGTTCGACGTAGAAGTTGGCCGGTCCGCCCAGGTGATCCGGATCGTTGCTGCCCTTGTTCACGCCCGGCTCACCGATGGTCAGCACGTGCTTGCCGTCCTGCGTGAACTTCATGACGTGCATGCCGTTGCTCGTGCCCATCCACACGAAGCCGTTGTGGTCGATGTAGATGCCGTGCTCCTGGTCGAACCACGTGTAGCCCTCGCCGGGCCCGCCCCAGGCTCGCAGCACTTTGCCATCCGAGTCGAGCTCCAGAACGGGCGGAGCGGGAACGCAGCAGTCGGCGATGGGCGGCTTGACGGCCGCACCGATCTCCTGCGGCGTGAGGCTCGATGGCATGTGGATCACCCACAGGTGATCGCGATCATCCACGAACAACCCGCGGATGTCACCCAGGATCCAGTCGTTCGGCAGCGTCGGTGGCCACGCGGGATCGATCTCGTAGATCGGCAGCCGCTCGGCGGTCGGAGACGCAGGGTCGGGCTTGGCGTTCGCCCCTTGAGCGTTGGCCACCAGAGGCAGGAGCAAGCCGGCCACCAGTGCTGCGACGGTGCGTGCATGTGTCATGACCCGGGGATTATCGCGCACTCGAGCCTGGGAACAGACGTCGGCCCTGGCCACGACGACAATGCGACGTCATTCCGGCCGGTACATGACTGGATCGGTCGGAAGCCTTGTGCGATCGATGGTCTTGCCGTCACGAATCAGGACGGCCAGTTTCCGAATGTTGGAAATGTCGGTGAGCGGATCACCGCCGAGCACGAGGATATCCGCGACCTTTCCCGCCTCGATCGTGCCGAACTCCTTCAATCCCTTGCTCGCGATCGCGCCGTTCCTGGACGCGGACACAATCGCCTGCGCGGGTGTCATCCCGAGCTCGACCAGACCCTCAATGGCGATGATGGTGCCGAGGCCGGGCTCCTGCCACATCGGTTTGGGCGTCCGCGTGTACTCGGGAGAAGCGCCTGCGTAGTTGTCGGTGCCGACGGTGACGACGCAGCCCGCATTGATAATCTTCTGTGCATTGCGGCGGCGCATCTCCATCTCGACACCGAGCGCCTGATCGTCTCGTCGTTTTTCTGCGGAGGTCTTGCTCCTGGCAACGTTCTTCTTCAGACCCGAGTCGGCCGTCTGTGCGTCTCGCTCCTCGATGCGGCGCTTTGCAGCCTCCTTGTCCTTCAGGTGCTTCTTCCAGGCCTCACCCGTGATCGAGCTCACCAGCATCGAGCCGATGATCTTGCGATCACGGATCTGCGCGATGAGCGCATCCGACATCTCCCGCCCGTCCAGGACCTCGGGGTGCTGGATCAAATCGATGCCTGCCTGGATCGCCAGCTTCAATCCCTCGGGACTGGTGGCATGCGTCTCTGCGAAGAGGCCACGCTTGTGGGTCTCGTCCACGATCACCTTCTGGGCGTCGGGTGAGAACCCGATGAAGGTCGGATTCGACCAGTGGGAAGTCCCTCCGTACTTGATGAAGTTCGGCCCTTTGTCCAGGTACTTGTTGATCGCCACGCGCAGCTCTTCCGGGTACATCGTCATCAGGTCTTCGCCGGCGCCTTGAGCGATGAAGTCGGTGAACTGCTCCTCGTACAGCGACAGATCCCGTTCGTTGATTTGTGCGAACGAGATGGAGTACGGGCCGCCCCAGCCGACGATGTTCCCGGCCGCGAGCAGACGCGGCCCGATCGCGGCGCCGCGTGCAATGGCGTCGCGCACCTCGATCAGCGGGAGGAGCGCGCCGTAACTATCGCGGATGGTGGTGATGCCATACCGGAGCTGCATCTGCGCGGCTTCGAGCGTGAGTCTGGCGCTCGCATCCTGATACCGGACGGACGTTTCCTTCCGATCCTTGGCTCCGCCTCCGTAGAGCGACACGTGGACGTTGGTGTCGACGAATCCCGGAGTGATGAACTTGCCGGTCGCGTCGATCGTGACGGCGTCCTTGGGAACCACCATGGAAGCGCGTGGCCCGACGCTCTTGATGCGCTTGCCTTCGATGACGACCGTCGCATCCTTGAGCGGCGGGCCGCCGTTGCCGTCGATGACCGTGCCCCCGACGATCGCGGTGACCGGCTCGGGGGCCTGAAGTTCAGCCGCCGCCCGAAGGAGTTGCGCGCCGAAGACCGTGAGAACGGTCAGGAAAGCGGCCACGACAAGCGCACGACGCCTGCTCGATGCAGTCATGGAGACCTCCACGAAAACGACTGTGCCCATATAGCTGATGCCGTCAGGTAAGTGGGGGCCGGCGCTCGTCACGCCGACCCGCCGGAGGAGATTAGAACCAGAGTCGCAATTCCAGCTGGACGCTCCGGGGCGGCTGGATCTCGCCGCCCCTTCCGTAGTTCGTGCTGTAGAGCTGATTGGCTCCGGCCAGGAATCCCTGGAAGCTGCCGAGATTGGCGACGTTGAACAGGTCAAGGTTGACGGCGAACTTGCGGTCCGTCGACAGATGGAAATCACGACCCAGCCGCAGGTTGAGATAGTGCAGGCCCGCCAGCTGGTACTGGCCCTCGCTCCGCGTCGCGTTCGCGAATCGAATGGTCGTTGCCAGCGGGTTCGCCACCACGCGGCCGTTCGACAGCGTCACGGTCGTCGGCCCGAATTGCGCGTCGGATGCGGACAGCCTGGTCATGATCGGACCGGACCATCGGCCTTTCTGCAGCGTGTAGCTGCCAGAGACGGTGAAATCCCAAGGCGCGTGGTAGACAGCTGAGAGGCGGGCGACTTGCTCCGTCCACTCGATGCTGCTCGACGTCGCGCCATTGATGCTGTCGTTCGTGCTGGCGCTCCGGTTGTCGTTGCTTGGCAGGCCTTTGTCGAACGCGAACGCGTTCGGCTGGATGAATGAGGCCGGGTCGTTGGGCTGCCAGGTTCCGGCCAGGTGAGGCCAGACCCGCGTGTAGCTCGCAACGGTCTGGAATCGCCTGGTTTGCTTGGTGGCCACAAGTTCGAGCGCCCGGTACACCGGCCAGTTCCACTGGTTGTTCGTCAGCAGGTAGATTTCGTTCAAGGCCGGGTTCTTGTAACCCTGGAAGACCGAGCCCGAATAGATGCCATTCTGTTCAACGAGTGCCGTCCGGTCGCGGTAGTCACGGGTCATGAACCCGACGTCCAGGCTCGCCTGGCCGGGAAGCTGGCGGCGATACCCGACCGACCATTCTTCGACGAACGGCTGGTGATAACCTGGATCGATGATGCGGTTCGGGCTCACCGGCGACGCGGCGGGGGTCACGAAGACGGCTCTGAACGTCCCATCGAGGCTCGTGTCGTACAGGTCGCGGTACCCAATCGTCTGGGCACCGGATCCCTGCGTACCCGCTCCGCTCGCCGACTGCGCGTTGATGTTCACGGCCTCATGGACGCGCATGAAGGAGCCCCGCACCACGTTGCGCTGGTCCCTGGTGAGGACGACATTCACGCCGACCCGCGGGCCGACCTCCCAGCTGTCCTGCAACCGCAATGTGAAGAGATCGTCGTCGCGCGTGACGCGATCGACCCGGATGCCCGCGTTGATCGTGAGCCGCGATGTGGGCCGCCAGCCGTCCTGCACGTAGACCGCGTTGTCGGCGAAGTGCCCCTGTGCCAGCAGGCCCGACCCGGCATCGTAGATCCGCCGATGGAACGGGATCGTACCGGCCGCCGGGTTCGCCGCATCGCGAAAGACCAGCTCTTCCAGGGCGAATCCGTTGTTCGCGTACACGATTGTGTCTTCGCGCGTCATATGCGGCTGCAGAAAGACGCCCGCCTGGAGCTCGTGCGATCCCGCCCACCCGGTTTTGTACATCGTCGCATCCGCCGTCATGGTCCACTTCGTGTACGGCGACTTGGAAGCGCTCGACACGTTGCTGAGCGTGGCGCGCTGCGTCACGCCTACCAGTTGTCCACTGGAGGGGATCGCGGTGCGAAAGACCGGCCTGGAGGTGGCACTCGGATCAACCATCTCCGTAATGGCGCTCTTGTTGTTCCACGAGAACGCCATCCGGCTGGAGAACCAGTTCGACCACGCCGAGGTGAGCCGCGCCGACACACCCTCCCCGCCGATGATCGTCTTGACGAAGGCGCCGGTGTTGAACAGCCCGTTGCTCTCGTAGGGCGTCGCGTCACGGTTGAAGAAAGCGGAGAGCTCGTGAACCGGGCTCAGCCGCCCGCTCACCTTCGCGAAGAGAATGTTGGCGCCGATGTTGTTGTCGAACGGCGTGAATTTCGGGTCCAGGGCGCGCATGTCGGCGACTTGATCCGATTGCCGGCCGATGCCGAAGGTCCCAGAGCGATAGCGATAGGAGCCGTAGAACCACCACTTGTCACGCGCAATCGGACCGCCGATCGCAAACTCGGGCATCCTGAGCGACGCGCTCTCGGGGGTTCCGCCCGCCGGCGCGTTGTTGCCGATCCAGGACTTCGGCGAATAGGTGAAGGTGCCGCTCCCTTTGAACGCGTTGGTTCCCGACTTCGTCACGACGTTGGCGGCAACACCCATCCCGAGCGGCGCGGCCGCATCGAGCCCGCTGGTCTTGAGCTGTACGTCGGAAATCGTATCTTCGGGGAGGGCGGCGTACCCGGCCCACGGGTTGATCGCCGACGTCATGTCGGCTCCATCAATGAGCGTCGAGGACGAGGTAATCCCGGAACCATGGACGTAGAAGACGGGCGCCTGATTGTTGGTGGCATCCCTCGAAATCGCCCCGGGCGCGAATCGGAGAAACTCTGACCAGTGTTTCTGCGATCCCAACGGAAGCGACTGCTGCATCTCGCCGCTGACGTTCACGGCCTGCTCGGCTTTCGACATCTCGAGCAGCGGCGTTTCGGCCACCACCTGGATGGTTTCCGATAGCGCGCCGATCTTCATCACGAGGTCGACGCCGAGATTCAAGCCGGCGCGCACCACGACGTTGGGGCGAACGATCTTCGAGAAGCCGGAGAGCTCCGCGGTGACCGTGTAGTCGCCGGGCGGCACGTTCAGCAGCCGGTAGTAGCCCTCCTGATCGCTCACGGCGACTCGGGGCTTCGCCGTGTCCGCGCTCGTCACGGTCATCGTGACACCCGGCAGCACCCCACCCTGCTCGTCGCGGACGTAGCCGCGGATCGAGCCTTCGGTCTGGGCGACCACATCGACCGCCGTACACATCAGCACCACAAAGACTCCGACAGCCAGCCTTCTCATTTTGCCCCCCGGTCATCTACTGTTGGCTACGAGCCTGCGGCGCGAACGCGATTCGCCGCAAACTCGATCTCGTGAGTCAGGGCCCGGGTGACGAGCCCGCGAAAATGGCGATCGTACCACGACGATCAACGCAGAACTCGCGGAACCCGCGGAGAAAACAGGTCTTGTTCTGCGAGTTCTGCGGGTTCTGCGTTGAATGTCGTGCCGTGTAGCCCCGCCGCGCCCGTTCTCGCGTATAGTCCAACGCCAAGCAACCAGGGAGGTCTCTATGCATCACCCCTTCAGGGTTCTGTCGGCGATGCTGTGGTCCGCGATGCTGGCCGTGTCGGCGGCCTCAGCCCAATCGGTCGACACTGGCATTCTTGGGACCGTCGTCGATGCCAGCGCGGCGGTGATACCCGGGGCGGATATCACCGTCACTCGCGTTTCGACCGGCGTCGCTCAGAGCATCGTCAGCGGACCGAACGGGACCTTCGAGGTCCGCTACCTGGTGCCAGGAGAGTACGTGGTCGAAGCCAGGCTGTCGGGCTTTCGCAGCGAACGCCGGGCGGTAACGCTCCGCGTGGCGCAGATGGCGCGACTGAACGTTGTCCTCGAGGTCGGCCAGATTGGCGAAGTGGTTGATGTCGTCGCAAAGGGTCTGCTGCTCGAGACGCAGAGCGGCGTCACCGGCAACGTCGTGACCGCCGAGACCATCGTCAACCTGCCACTGAGCGGCCGGAACTTCACGAGCCTCGGGAACCTGACCGCCGGCGTCGTGACGTCCGGCACGCAGTTCCGCGCCAGCGGGGCGCGCGGGATGTACCAGCAGGTCAACTTCGACGGCGTCAGCGCGCTCAACAACCGCGGCAACAACCTGTTCATCTACCCGTCGGTGGACGCGGTGCAGGAGTTCAAGGTCCAGGCCACCAACTACACGGCGGAGTATGGCGGCCACGCCGGCGCCAACGTCCAGTTGCAGCTCAAGTCCGGTTCCAACGCGTTTCATGGCGCCGCATTCGATTACCTCCGGAACGACGCTCTCGATGCACGCAATCTCTTCTCGCGCCCGCCGCAGCCCAAGCCGCAGCTCGAGCGCAATCAGTTCGGAGCAGTCGCCAGCGGACCGATCCGTCGCGGCAAGACGTTCTTCATGGGATCGTATGAGGGCCTCCGCGAAACTCGCGAGAGCGCGGCCCAGGCCAATGTGCTGACCCCCGCCATGAGGCAAGGCGACTTCTCCAATGTGGCCGGGCTCGTCCTGCGGGATCCGCTGACCGGGCTTCAGTTTCCAGACAACATCATCCCGGCCAACCGCCTCGACCCGCTGGCGGTGTCAATCGTCAATAAGTACCAGCCGCTCCCCAATCAATCCGGCGCCAATAACCTGGGCGGGGTCTCGGGCAGCGAGGACAGGCACAACCAGCTCCTCACGCGAATCGACCACGTCGTGAGCAACAGGCAGAAGATCTTCGGTCATTACATCTACAACAAGCGGGACAATCCCACGATTCCGATCAACGCGAACTTCCCGGTGGCGCGGCTCTTCAACAATCACAGCGCGGCCATTCAGCACGTGACCACCTGGAGCGACACGGTGCTGAACGAGGTGCGCTTCGGCTACATGCGCGGCGATCTCAATCGCCTCAGTCCGCGGCGGAACAGCGGGTTCTCGGTGGCGGGCGATCTCGGGATCCGCGGCATGCTGGTGGGCGGACCGAGCGGCCGCCCGCCGAACGAGCTGGAGATCGGGTTTCCGACGATCACGATCCAGGGGTTCGACGGGTTCGGCGACGGCACCGGCGGTGAAGGGATCGACAAGAGCCAGACGTACCAGTTCGTCGACACGCTGACGCAGATTCGCGGGCGGCACGCGCTGAAGATGGGGGCGGACGTTCGGCGCCTGATGGGCGACGCGACGAGTACGAACGCGCCATTCGGCGCTCTCGATTTCACGCGCGACATCACCGGCCATGCCGCCGCGGCGTTCATGATGGGCTATCCGAGGACCGCCCGCACGCCCGAGGGGATTCCGATTGGCGGCATCCGCCAGTGGCGCAGCGGTTTCTTCTTCCAGGACGACTGGCGGATGACCCCCCGCCTCACGCTGAACCTCGGGCTCAGGTACGACCACAATCAAGTGCCGAAGGACATCAACGGCGTGAGCCGCACGCTGCGCTTCGACCTCGATCCGAGGGGACCGGTGCTGTGGCCGGGACCAGGGGAAGTTGTGGACGCGCTGTACTTCAACAAGCATCGTCACTGGGCGCCGCGCGTGGGCGGCGCCTATCAGATGACCGACAGGCTCGTGTTCCGCGGCGGCTACGGCGTGTTCAACATGGCGTTGCATCTGGACAACATCAACACGCTTGGGACCAACCCGCCCACCGCGAGCGTGCAGGTGACCAACCCCACGGTGAGTCCCATCGCCACGCTGGCGAACCCGTTCCCGGCATCGCTCGTGCCGACCACTACCATCTTCAACGTCACGTCCGCGGAGGTCGA
>QHWF01000875.1 GCA_003222455.1 Acidobacteriota bacterium | reverse complement strand
TGGCAATGGCATCGGCTGCACCGGGCAGGGTGAATGCCGCGAGGCTTGCCTCGGGATGATCAGGCGGCAGCGGCCGCACGTCTGCCAGCCGGCGCGCGATCGCATCGGCGATGTCGCGGGTGTGCCGGCTCGCCCAGATCCCGGAACAATTGATGCAGCCGCGGCCGCTGTTCAGGAACACGCTGTCGACCATCACGTCGAGAAACTGTTCCCAGCGATCCACCTGATCGTCGCCGATGAGGATCTTCGAGAATCCGGGACCGTGCGCCTGCACCGCCGGATTACCGCGATAGCGATCCACCGTCGCCGTGCCGCCGAAAATCAGGTTGCGCCGGCAGTATTCGAGGACGGCGGCGCCGACATCGCCCTGGCCGGGATAGATCGAGATGGCCTCGCGCGGGATGCCGGCGGCGAAGAAGGCTTCCGCCATGCGATAGGGCGTCCATGGCTCCTGCGGTCCAGGTTTGAGCACGAGGCCAACCTGCAGCGGAATCACCGGCAGCCACAGGGTGTGCACACCGGGCGAATTCGACGGCAGGACGAGGCCGACCACGGGACTCTGGATCTGATAGCTGATCGGCACGCCGCGCTCCTCGCCGTGTCCGCGCGACAGCACCTCGAGGTCGAGGCCACGCGTCAGCGAATCGAGAATACGGCGCATCTCGGCGAGCACGAACGCGTTCTTTTTCATGTTCGCCCGGCACATGCGCTCGGGAAGCCCCGTAGACGCCGACTGCGCCCGGACGAATTCGTCAGGCGTCTGCGTGCCGTCACCAATCGGCAGGGTCGCGTCCATGTACAGCTCGCCAGCCTTGCGCGCCCGGCCGATCAGTTCGTTGATCGGGATGTCACGCAGCACCTCGCGTGCGCGCGGCGCCTTGCGCATGTCGCGCTGAATCAGCCCGCCGTTCGCACGGCTCACGTTCGCAATCGGCTCGCCGGTCGCGAAGTGCACAACCGGATCGACGTCCATGCTCGTGTACGGCTGGCCCCAGCGGAGAACGGGGAGATGAAGCATATGGTTCACATTGGTGTCAGAAGCACAAAATCCCAGCGCAACCGAGTTTCACCAAAACCCGGCATCTGGGTGATTAGCCATATTTCTGGCCACGAAGACACGAAAACACGAAGAAGACTTTCCATATTCTTCTTCGTGCGGTCTTCGTGGCTTCGTGTCTTCGTGGTTGCATTTCCGCGTAGCGGCTGTGTTCTTTGTCGTCTCGTTTCCGCGAGGCGCGTGTGCCGGCGAGTTAATACACGCCCACAGTCGTTGTCGACGCAAATCCTCGATACGGCCGCACCCCGCTGATCCCGTCCCACGGATACCGATCGCACGGCGGCTCCCGCTCTCCCTCGTCTCGTTCGAGGAAGCCCGGCATGAAAAACTCCCTGGTCAAGGTCGTCAACTTCACGCGGCCGGTCTGACCATACTCCACGACTCGGTCGTGGGCGTCGAACGCGACCACCTCGATCACGGCACGCGGCTGCGGCGCGTGATACGTGATCTTGTAGTTGTTGTGCGGGCCGCTCGGAGCGCTGGGCGCCAGCCCCATCAGCGTGTTGCCGTAGGTCGGCGTCATGTAGGCGCCGTCGAGCAGTTCTTCATGCGCGAACCGGTTCCACTGCGGCGTGAACTCCGTACCGCCGGAGAAAATTCCCGTGATACCCGCCTTTCGAATCGTCGTGCCCATCGACTCGAGCCGCAGCGCGAGCGACTCGAGCAGCTTTGGCGTCGCGAACATGCAGCGGATGTCGTGCCCGGCGTGCAGGATCGTCACCGCCTGATCGATCACGTGGTCCTTGTACGCCTGAAGATGTTCGCTCCACCCTTTCTTGATCAGTTTGATCACCCAGCGCGGATCGAGATCCACGCAGAAGCAGATGCCGCCACCGCGATACTGCGCAAGGTGCTCGACCGACAACCGCAGACGCCGCGGCCCGGACGGCCCCAGCATCAACCAGTTCGAGCCCCTGGGAAAGAATTCGTCGGGAAGCGTCTCGCTGAACAGCTCGTAGTCGATCCGGAAGTCTTCGAGCGCGATGCGGGTCTTGGGTGTACCGGTCGTGCCGCCGGTTTCGAACACGAACACCGGCTTGCCGGCGAGGCCTCTGGGAATCCAGCGTTGCACGGGACCACCACGCAGCCAGTCGTCGTGGAATTCGCCGAAGCGCTGGAGGTCGGCGAACGTCGTGACCTCTCGCCTCGGATCCCAGCCGGCTTTCCTGACAAACTCGATCCAGAAGGGCGATCCGGTCGCAGGATCGAAATGCCAGGCGATGGTCT
>QHWF01000124.1 GCA_003222455.1 Acidobacteriota bacterium | reverse complement strand
GTAGACCTGCTTGCCTTTGACCAGATACCCGGAGAGCGACTCGGCCTGTTTGCCCCACAAGTCGATGTTGTGCCACTCGGTGCGTTCCTGCCGCTGGCCCGACTTGTCGTTCCAGACTTCCGTGGTCGCCAGGCTGAATTTCGAAACCGCGGCGCCCCCGGGCGTGTAGCGGAGCTCCGCGTCACGTCCGAGATTGCCCACCAGAATCACCTTGTTCACGCTGCCCATGGAGAGCGATTCTATCCTAGTTCTGCCGCGCTCCAAGCTGCGCGAGCGCTTGTTGTGCAAGCGTGGCGGCATTGCTGTCCGGATACGTCTTCATGACGTATTCGAACGCCTCCCGCGCCCGATCCATCTGCTTCAGACTCTTGAGGGCGAGCCCCATCCGATAATACGCGTCCGAAATCGAGTTCGTGTTCGGATAGGTCCGGATCGCCGTGTCGCAGGCCTCGACCGCCTTGTCGTACTTCCCCTGATTGAGATACGCGCTGCAGATGTTCACCTGCGCATCGTCGGCCCAGTCGGATTTCGGGAAGTTCTTGATGTAGGCCTGAAATCCCTCGACAGCCAGATCGTATTCGCCCAGCGCATAGTCGGCCATCGCCGACGACTGCATTTTCTGCGGCGACAGCGCGACGACCGGAGACGTCGCGCCGCCGGACGGAGACGCGCCGGCCGCGGCGGCCGCTGCCGAATCGGGGTCGGCACTGGTTGTCGGCTGCCGCGAGGACAGCTGGTCGATTGCGTGCCGCAGCGCGTCGACTTCCTGCGAGAGCGATCCGATCCGCACGTTGTTGTCGTCCAGCTTTTCGCGGATGACCCGCGAGTCGGATCCGAGGGTGTCGACGATCACCTTCTGATCGGCAAAGGCCTTCCGGCTGGCATTGGCCTGATCGTCGAGCCGGGCGTTCACGGCCTTGATGGTGTCGTTCAGCGTGCCGAGCAGGTTCTGGAGCTGCTGCGCCTGTTCCTGGAGCATGCGGATGTCGGCCATCAGCTGCTGATGCTCCTTGTTCGCGGCCGATGCCGGACCGGCAGCCGTGACGAGACCCGCGACGAGCACTCCGCGGAGAATTGTCTGTTTCATAAGCTCACTTCGCGGTGATGACGAAATGCGCCCGCCGGTTCTTCGAATACGCCGATTCGTCATGACCGGGATCGAACGGGAATTCCTTGCCGTAGCTCACCGTGCGGAGCCGATCGGCTGAAATCCCCATGGATACCAGATAGGCGCGTGCGGCAACCGCCCGCCGTTCGCCCAATGCCAGATTGTACTCGGCGGTCCCGCGCTCGTCGCAATGACCTTCGATCGTGACCGCCCAGGTCGAGTATTTCTTGAGCACAGCCGTGTTTTCCTGGAGCGTCTGCACCGCGGCGGTCGAGAGCTCGCTGCTGTCTAACTCGAACATCACCGGCTTCAGCAGCGAATTCCGGTTGAGATCGTCGAGCGACGCCGACGCAATCGTGTCGTCGCGAACCGGCTCGGGCGGCACGATGGTCGGCTCGTTCACCGGCTCGGGCGGCGTTGGCGGCCGTGTCACACCCGGTGTCGTTGCGGGCGGGGGCATCGGCCTGGCGACCGGCGCCGGCTTCTTGTGACACGCGCCGGCGACGACGAGCGAGGCCGCGGTGAGAATCAATGCGATCGATCGCATCAGATGTATCATCGTGATCCCTCCGAGGGCCTCAGAATTCGGAATGAGGAATTCGGAATTTGGAATGCGTGCACGCTCATTCCAAATTCCAAATTCTGAATTCCTGATTCGAACTGTCCTCTGAGGTGGGATTCTCATTTCTCGGATACGCTCCTTGTCCCCGGCCTAGTTAGGGCATTCGCCCTGTTGCTGTTATCTGGACCAATTCGGCTGGGCGTTGTTGCCCACCCTGGTGATTTGTCTGAGGTCCTGCCCTGTACGTGAAATCGTAAAGATCTGCGACTTGCCGGAACGTGTCGACATGAACGCCAGATGCCGGCCGTTGGGCGCCCACGACGGGCTTTCGTTCGTCCCCTCGCCAAAGGTGAGTTGCGTGACTTTCTGCGTCACCATATCGATCGTCTTGATGTCGTTGCCCGGTCCCGTCCGCGCGGTGTACGCGATCGCGTTGAACGGCGGCGGCGACCAGGCGGGCCGGTCCGCGTACGACTCGGAAGTCGTGACGCGCGTCACCTGGCCGAGACCGTCGGCATCGATGGTGTAAATCTGTGGAGCGCCGGTCCGGTCCGACACGAACGCAATCTGATTGCCGGACGGCGACCAGGTGGGCGTCGTATTGATCCATTTGTCGTTCGTGAGCCGCCGCACGTTCGAGCCATCCCGATTCATCACGTAGACCTGCGCGCTGGTGCCGCCGCGGGTCGAGCTGAAGCAGATCCGGTTGCCGTCGGGCGAGAATGCCGGAAGCCAGTTCTCTCCCGCGTTCTTCGTCACTTCTTCGAGCGTTCCCTGAAAGATGTTCGAGATGAAGATGTTGCCGGGCCCGCGCCGGTACGAGGTGTAGGCGATGGATCGGGCATCGGGCGACCACGACGGCGTGATGTTCAGCGTCCGTCCGGTCGTGACCGGCCGCTGGTTGTCGCCGTCGTAATCGGAAATGTAAATTTCCTTCACCCCGCGATTCTCGATGGTGCCGCTCATGCGCTGGCCGTCGCGATCGGACGTAAAGGTCAGGCGCGTCAGGGCAACGCCTCTCAGATCGCGCTGCGACTTGTGGAGATCATCGGCAATGTGGTGCGCGTACAGACGCCCGTTCGCGGTTCCGCTGTATTCCTTCCCGAACGGCGCCTGACGGGTGCGCACGTGGAACATCCGCGCATCCACCTTGAATCCGTTGCCGGTTTTTTCCACGGTGCCGATGACGAGCCAGCGGTCGAACGGGATATCAGCGAGCGACGTGGCCGCGGGAATGCTGGCATAGACGTCGCGCGGGATGAACGAGAACTCGCGCTCGAACACCAGGTCGTCGAACAGCACCTGACTGATCTGCTTCGCCATCGCGATCGTTTCGGCGTCTTTCGACAACGCGATGAAATCGGGCACCGCGATGCGAGGCGGTTGGCCGCCTTCGCCGCTGATCGTCGTGACCACGTCGGTCGGCTGCGGCGGCGGCTGCGGCGGTTGTTGCGGCGGTGGTTGCTGCGCGTGGGTTGCGGTGACCAGGGCCGCGAGAGCGACGGCAAGGAGTGTCCGTTTCATCGTTGATACTGGAAGTTCAGATGGACCGTGAGTGTCGGATTGGGAAATGCGTCGGGCAAGGGCGGCAGTTTCCGCGTCAGGACTACCGCACGCTGCGCGGCAATGTTGAGCGTCGGATCGCCGGTGGGCCGTTCGACCAGGACATCGGTCAGCGACCCGTCACGCTGGATCGTGAACCGAACCACGACCTGACCGGCGTTGCTCTGGTTCTGGTTCCACGAACGCCGGACGCTTTCGATCATCAGCAGGAGATAGTCGGGGCAGCAGAAGTCGGCGACGTCGAGCGTCGACCCGGATCCGGGCCCTCCACCCGTGGACAATCCGAACCCCTGGCCGCGTGTGCCGGTTTCTGCCACCGTGCTCCCGGCCCGTGTTTCGGGCCCACGCGTGGGTGTACGGCCTTTGGCATCCTGGGGCGCCTGCTTGACCGACGGCGCGGGCGTGGTGCGGCTCGGCCGGGCATTGCGCATCGGCACGGTCAT
Organism: Acidobacteriota bacterium; assembly: GCA_003222455.1. Classification (GTDB taxonomy): domain Bacteria; phylum Acidobacteriota; class Vicinamibacteria; order Vicinamibacterales; family CAVVIG01; genus QHWF01. The sequence continues at coordinate 11,028 of QHWF01000124.1, read as the reverse complement.
CTCCGGCGTCTTCGCCGCCGGCGGCCGGACGGGTTCACGCGGTTTCGGCTGCTCCGGAGGCGTTTGCACCTGAACGGGGCGGTCGCCCATCGCCGTCATGCCGCCGCTGCGCGGTCCACCGCCGCCCAGGGAAATCGTCATCACCGTGCGCGGCGCTTCCTGGGAGTGAGACACCCAGCGGGCCGGCGCGAAGAGAAGGGCCACCGCGATCGCCGTATGCACCGCGCACGACACCATGATCATCCGCTGGAGGCCAGCGGGCTCTTGCATGCGATCGCGTAACACGTCTCCGACGTCCATAATTCAATCAAGTCTCAAGTCTCAAGTCTCAAGTCTCAGCGCAGTGGTGAGAGTTGAGACTTGAGAGTTGAGACTTGTCCATCGCGTCATCTCTCCTGCGGCAAGCGGTTGACGATGCCGACATTTGTCACGCCCGCGGCGCTGAGCATGCCCATCACTTCCATCAGGTCCTGCAGTTGGACGCCGCCGTCGCCGCGCAGGTAGACGCTCTTATCGGCGGCGGTCTCCATTTTCTGGCGGACGCGTTCCTGCAGGATCTCGGCGCGAATGAACTCGTCTCCGATCTGCACGAGGCGGTTCTGCCGGTACGCGAGCGGGACCGTGATGAACACACGCTCGCCGGTGATTTGATTCGATCGACTGGCCACGGGCAGCTTCACGTCCACGCCCCGCTGGATCATCGGCGCCGTGATCATGAAGATGATCAGCAGAACCAGCATGACGTCGACCAGCGGGACGACGTTGATCTCGGCAATTGGACTTTCGGCATCTCAGGTGAAGTTCCTTTCCGCGATATTGAGGAATTCCATGGCGAAATCGTCCATTTCCGACGCGAACAGCTTCACGCGATTCGACAGCCCGTTGTAGAAGTACACGGCTGGAATGGCCGCGAAGAGGCCGGCCGCCGTCGCCACGAGCGCGTCGGCGATGCCGGGGGCGACCACGCCCAGGTTGGTCGACCCGGTCTGTCCGATCCCTTCGAACGCGGTGATGATGCCCCACACGGTCCCGAACAAGCCGATGAACGGCGCCATGCTCGCCGTCGTCGCCAGAAACGGGATCCGGTGCTCCAGCTTGTTGACTTCCACGGCCGACGCGCGCAGAAGGGCCCGATCGACCGCGGCGAGGCTCTTCAATGTAGGACGAACAACCGTGCCGTGCGGATTGGATCCGATGGCGTCCGGCGGCGCCGTCTGCCGCAGTTGTGCGGTGAGCTCCGCGTATCCCGACTGAAACAGACCGACGAGCGGACTGTCGTCGAGCGACTTGCACACGGCCTGCACTTCGGAAAACTTGTTGCTGCGGCGGAAGATGTCGAGAAACTGCGTGGTGTGGCGCTCCGAGCGCCGGAAGGTCCACAGCTTGTAAAGAATGATCCCCCAGGAGATGACCGACAGCAGCCCCAGGGCCAGGAGAACCAGTTTGGATATGGGACTGGAGCGCAACACCAGCGTGACGATGCTGGTGCTCGAGCCTTCGGCGACGGTCCCGCTTTGCGCCTGCAGCCACAGGGCAAGCGGAAGGCTTCCAAGCGTGCGCAAACGGCCCTCCGAGAGATACCTGGTGCGCCGCTGGGACAGCGCGAAATGCCGAACTCTATCATGCGGTGAAATGGCTGTCAAACGTATGCTACGATTGGAGTTCTCGCTTCACGCATGCTGCGCTTCCTGCGGATCCAGCATCTCGCCATCATCGACTCGGTCGAAATCGAATTCGATCCGGGCTTCAACGTCCTCACCGGGGAAACCGGCGCCGGGAAATCGATTCTGGTCGAGGCCGTCGGTCTGCTGCTCGGCGGGCGGGCGTCGGCCGACCTGGTCCGCACCGGCGAAGAGAGCGCCGCCGTCGAGGCCATCTTCGACAACCGCGGCGACGAGATGATCGTGCGGCGCGAAATCACGGCCCAGGGCCGGAGCCGGGCCTTCATCAACGGCGCACTGGCGACCGCCACGGCCCTCAAGGATCTCTCGGGCCGTCTGATTGAGCTCCACGGACAGCACGAACATCAGACACTCCTCGATCCCTCGACGCATCTGTTGCTGCTGGATGCGTTCGGCGACCTGTCCGCACTCGCCGCGCCGACGGCGGCGGCGTTCGAGGTCATGCGCGCGGCGGCCGACGAGCTCGCCCGCATGCGGGCCGCCGGCAAAGACCGTGACGCGCGGCTCGAGCTGATGGCCTTGCAGCTGGCGGAACTGGATCGGGCGGCGCCGGTTGCCGGCGAGGATGACGAGCTCGCCGCGGTCCGGCAGGTGCTCGCCAATGCCGAACGCGTGGAACGGCTGTGCGTCGAAAGCTACGCCTCACTGTACGAGCGCGACGATGCGATCCTGGCGGCGCTCGGCAGCGTCTGGCGGCGCGTGACGGAGCTGGCGAGCCTCGATCCGCAGTTCCAGCCGTACGTCGATGCGCGTGAGGGGGTCAAGTCGCAGCTCGAGGATCTCGCGATGTTCCTGCGCCGGTACGCCGACGGCATCGAAGCGTCGCCTGCCCGGCTCCAGCAGATCGAGGAGCGTCTCGCCCTGCTGGAGCGGCTGAAACGAAAGTACGGGCCGACGCTGGCCGACGTCATGGCCCGCCGGGAGGCGCTGCGCCGCGAGCGGTCGGATCTCGAACGGGGCGACGAGCGCCTCCTCGAGCTCGATCAGGCGCACGACGGCGCCAGGCGCGCGTATCTGGCCGCGGCGATGGCACTCTCCGCCGAACGGCGGCGGGTCGCCGTACGGTTCGCCGCGGGGCTCGAGCGCGTGCTGGCGGAGCTCGCCATGGGGCGGACGCGCGTCGACGTGCGCTTCGGTCCGCAGCCGCCGGAGGCCGAGTGGAGCGGCCGCGGGATCGATGCCGCGGAACTCTACCTGTCGCCGAACCCCGGCGAAGAGCTCCGCCCGCTGGCGCGAATCGTCTCCGGCGGCGAGCTCTCACGCGTGATGCTGGCGCTCAAGACGATGACGGCGACCTCGCGCCACGGGTTCAGCGAGACGGCAGCGCGACCGCCGGGCGCCGCCGCCCCCGGATTGATCTTCGATGAAGTGGATGCCGGAATCGGCGGCCGCGCGGCCGACATCGTCGGGCGCCGCCTGCGGGCGCTCGGATCGGCGTTTCAGGTGCTCTGCATCACGCATCTCCCCCAGGTGGCCGCGTATGCCGACACGCACTTTCAGATCGAGAAACGGGTCACTCGCGGACGGACGCGGACGACGGTCCGCCGCCTCGACGCCGCGGGCCGTGTGGACGAGGTCGCCCGGATGCTGGGCGGCGACGTAATTACCGATGGTCTTCGGCACTCGGCGCGTGAGATGCTTGAGGGACGGGCCGGCGAACCCCACGCAAAAGGCGAAAGCGAAAGGGCGAAAGGCGAAGGGTGAAGGCGATTCACGGAAGAGCCGCAAAAGGACACAAAGGGACTCAAAGGACACAAAGGAACGCCGAGTGGATGGTCGCGAGTCGATGATCGGACCCGGCATTGGAGAGCGCGGTGCGTTCGAGTAGGCGAATGTGGAATGGCTCGTAAGTATCTGATCGAGACGTTCGGCTGCCAGATGAACGTCCACGACTCGGAGCGGATGGCCGGCCTTCTCGAGCAGGCGGGCTTCGAGGCGACCGACGACGCGCGGGATGCCGACGTGGTCGTGATCAACACCTGCAGCGTTCGCGAGCGGGCGGAGGAGAAGCTGTACACGCGGCTGGGCGAGCTGCGGGTGCTGGCGGCCGAACACGGGCACGATCCGATTGTGGCCGTCGCCGGATGCGTCGCGCAGCAGGAAGGCGAGCGCCTGCTCCGGCGCGCACCGGGCGTGGCCGACGTCATCGTCGGCACCCAGGCGATTCGGCGCCTGCCGATGCTGGTGGAGGCGGCCCGCACCCGTCCGGCGGCCGGGCCGGGCACGCGGCGTCCGGCGGCGATCGACCTGACGGCGTACGACGACGTGACCTGGCCGCTCGGGGTGACGCGCCGGGAGGATCCGGTCAAGGCGTATGTCACGATCATCGAAGGGTGCAACGAGTTCTGCAGCTTCTGCGTCGTACCGTACACGCGCGGCCACGAGCGGATGCGGCCGCAGGCGGACATTCTCGCGGAGGTGCGCGAGGCGGTCGCCTCGGGGCGCCGCGAAGTCCAGCTGCTCGGCCAGATCGTGAACCACTATCGCGCGCCCGACGATCCGCGCTGCGACTTCGCCGGGCTGCTCGAGGCGGTCCACGCCGTCGACGGGGTCGAGCGCATCCGCTTCGCCAGCCCGCACCCGCGCCATGTGGACGATCGGTTGCTGGCGGCGATGGCGCGGCTGCCGAGGGTGTGCCGCCACCTGCACCTGCCGGTGCAATCGGGGTCGAGCCGGGTGCTCACGGCGATGCGGCGGCGCTACACGCGGGAGCAGTATCTCGATCTCGTGGATCGCCTCCGCGCCGCGCTGCCGGAGGTCGCGTTGTCGACCGACATGATCGTCGGCTTTCCGGGCGAGACGGCGGCCGATTTCGAGGCCACGCTGTCGCTGACGGCGGCGGTCGGGTTTCACAGTATGTTCTCGTTCAAATATTCGGCGCGGCCGAACACGCTGGCGGCGCAGCGGCTGCCCGACGACGTGCCGGAGACGGAGAAGACGGCGCGGATCGTCGCGCTGCAGGCGCTGCAGCGGCAGATCCAGACGGCGCTGAACGCGCGCCTGGTGGGGCAGGAGGTCGCTGTCCTCGTGGACGCGGCGAGCCGCCGCCGCGAGACCGAGCTGTCGGGCCGCACCAGCACGAATGTAGTCGTCAACCTGCCCGGGCCGCCGGCGTGGATCGGGCGCACCGTGACCGTGCGCGTGGAGCGCGCCGGTCCGCACAGCGTCTGGGGGCAGGCGGTGCGCCCGTCCCCGGCGGCGGTTTGACAATGCGCGTTGCGCGCCTATCTTGGACACGCCATGCAGATTGAGATGACGATCAAGGGGCTGATGGTCGACCCGATTACGAACATGCCGATCGTGATCCTGCGCGACAAGGACGGTCAGCGGGTGCTGCCGATCTGGGTCGGCATCTTCGAAGCGAACGCCATCGCGCTGCAGATCGAGAACATCGCCACGCCGCGGCCGATGACCCACGATCTGCTGCGCAACGTCATCCACGACCTGCACGCCTCGGTGCAGAAGATCGTCGTCTGCGATCTGCAGGAGAACACCTTCTATGCCCTGATCTACCTGTCGATGAACGGGGACACGCTGGCGATCGACGCGCGCCCGAGCGACGCCATTGCGCTGGCGCTGCGGACGCGCGCGCCGATCTTCGTCGAGGACGCGGTCATCGACAACGCCAAGACCCTCGACCCCTCGGCCGACAAGGCCGACGCCGATCGGCTCCACAAGTGGCTCGAGAGCCTGGATCCCGAGGACCTCGGCAAGTACAAAATGTAGGCGGCCGCGCGGCGCCGCCCGCCCCGCGACGCGCGGGCCCGGTCGCACACCGCCGGGCACCTGCGTTACAATACCGCGCGGTTTCTGTGCCTCGAGTCCCGGCCCGTTCATGATCGTCGCGATCGCGAACCAGAAAGGCGGCGTCGGCAAGACGACGACCGCCATCAACCTGGCGGCGGCGCTGGCGCTGCGCGGCCAGCGGACGCTGCTCGTCGATCTCGATCCGCAGGCCAACAGCACGATGTCGTTCCTCGACCTGCAGCAGGTGTCGCGGAGCGTCTACGACGCGATCGTGGAGGGGGCGGTGCCGCTGCGTGACGTGATCCTGCCGTCGCCGGTGGCGAACCTGTCGGTGGCGCCGGCGCGCATCGCGCTGGCCAAGCTCGAAGCGAAGCTGGTGGGGGAGCTCGACGCCCACTTCCGGCTGAAGGACCGGCTCGAGCCGCTGCTCACGGAGTTTCCGCACGTTGTCATCGACTGTCCGCCGACGCTGGGGCTGCTGACGGTGAACGCGCTGGTGGCGGCGACGCACCTGCTGATTCCGATCCAGTCGTCGTATTTCGCGCTCGAGGGGACCGACGATCTGCTCGAGACGATCGAGAAGGTGCGGGCGCGGCCGAACCCGGCGCTGCAGATCCTCGGCGTGGTGATTACGATGCACGACAAGCGGACCGCGCTGGCGCGCGACATCCGCGGCCAGATCCAGAAGGTGTTCGGCGGCAAGGTGTTCAAGACGGTGATTACCAAGAGCGTGCGGCTCGAAGAGAGCCCGGCCTACCGGGAGTCGATTTTCACGTTCGCGCCGGAGTCGACCGGGGCGACCGAGTATTACCGGCTGTGCGAGGAGGTCATGGATCGTGCCTAGACGAGGGCTGCCCGAGACCATGGTGATGCGGCACGACCAACATTACGTCGAGGCGCTGGCGGCGTCGGCGGGGACGCCGATCGGCCGGCTGGTGCCGATCGATCGGATCGACCCGAACCCCGGCCAGCCGCGGCAGGTGATGGGCGATCTGTCGGAGCTGATGGCGTCGATTCTGGAGCAGGGCATCCTCGAGCCCCTGCTCGTCCGGCAGCGCGGCGAGCGCTTCCAGATTGTCGCCGGCGAGCGGCGGTATCAGGCGGCGGTGCAGGTGGGCCTGCGCGAGCTGCCGGTGGTCGTGCGCGAGGTGGACGATGCGGAGGTGGTGGAGCTGGCGCTGATCGAGAACCTCCAGCGCAAGGATCTGACGCCGTTCGAGGAAGCCGAGGCGCTGCACGGGCTCGCGGCCCGCTGCGGCTACACGCACGAGGACCTGGCGCGGCGCCTCGGCCGGTCGCGGACGGCGGTCACCGAATCGCTGGCGCTGCACGCGATGCCGGAGGAGGTGCGCAACCTGTGTCGGCTGGCCGACATTTCCTCGAAGTCCTTGCTGTTACAGGTGGTTAGGCAGGACACCCCGCAGAAAATGACCGCCCTGCTCGAGAAAATCGCCAGCCAGGGCGGGGCCACGCGGCAGCAGCTGCGCGAGGCGGTCGCCAAGCCGAAGCCGGGGCGCCCGAAGCACTACGTGTTTGCCTACCGGCCGCCGACGAAGGCCTTCCAGCTCAAACTGAGTTTCACGAAGAGCCGCGCGTCGCGCGAGGACGTGATCGACGCGCTCGAGGCCATCCTGAAAGAGCTGCGCAAGACCAAGTAGCGGGCGGAGGGGCCGTCCAGGCCAGGCGCCCGCGGGACCCCGGCGGGCCGTCGCGTGGCCCGCCCGCATCGGACGCGGACCCGGCCGCGGCGGGACGCCGCCGCATCCCGCGCCGCCCGGATGATTCACCAACCCGGGTTCGACTCGCCGCATGCGCGTCGAACACCGCACTCCGCCGGCCGGAACAACGCGGCGCGGGCGTATCGTCGGTGGCACGTGGCGCCGGCGCCGCCGCGGGACGGTGGAGAAATCGCGGGCGAATCGGGATGGGGCCGCCGCGTGCGAGTGTGCCGCCGAAGTGGGTAAGTTAACATAATATCCATTATCAGACTCACGCCATTTGGCCCGAAAATCAGCCCTGTGGAAATCCTGTGCGGCCGGTTGGCCGGCCGAATGAGCCGGCTGGCCTGCCACGCGAGAACGGTGCACGGCGCACCCGACGGTCCGCCTGAAGGCGGACACTACTCGAGGTGTGAAGTCTGAAGTGTGAAGTGTGAAGTCTGAAGTGTGGAGTCTGAAATCCCAACGTGCCCACAGTCACGGTCCGCGTGACGTCGGCACACCGGCCGTCCCACGGTCCGCCTGAACGCCCGCCCGCCGACCGTCCGCTGAAGCCAGGCGGAACACCGGCGCCTTTTCCGCCTTCGCGCGAAGTGCGAGACCTCGATGAAGCTCGAAGAGCGGAGTCGGGCCGAAGGCCGTCAGCCGGACCCGTGACGGTCGACAGGACCGTCAACAAGCCGTCGCAGCAAACCGTCCCACGCGTTCCTCACGCCCGCCAGTGGCGCGCCTCGAACAACGCGTCCGGCGACACCAGATCGATCGGCCGATGCGCCGGGTGCCGCTCCGCCTCCCCGCCATTGGCATAGACCGCGACGAAGAACGCGATCGCCGTTCCGCGCGCCGTAATGTTCAGGTCCACCAGCGGCAACCCCACCTCCAGCACGGTGCCCGCCGCCACCACCGCATGGCCGGGACCGCGCTCCAGCCACTGCGCCCGCGTAGCCTGGCCGGCCTGCGCCACGAGATGCCGCTCCCAATAGAGGCCCGTGAGCCGGCCCTGCGCCTGACGCACCGAGAACCGGACGCTGTCGGGCTGCAGAAACTTCAGCGACAGCTCATAGCCGTCGGCCAGCAGATCGACCATCGGCCGCGTCGCGTCGACGCGGACATACAGATGATCCTCGTCGAATCCGAAGTGCACGAGCGTCAGCAGAGGCTCCCGCCGCGTCGCCTGGTGCATCGCGCCCGCGGTATCTCTGATCTCGAGACTGCCGGCGCCAAGCCATTCGAAATAGCTCGTCTCCTCGCCGTCGAGCGTCGGCGTGAACAGCGCCGTGGGATGGGTCTGCGTCGCCGGCGGCGCGCCCGCCGAGATGTTGCTGACGAACAACTCGTCCGGCACCGGCTTGTCCATCAGCCGATAGGCGTTCCTGAGGTGCCGCCGGAAGAGGTCATCGAATTCGAGATCGTGGGCGGATGAATGGTCGTCGCCGTACCACCAGAACCAGTCGCTGCCCTCGGCGATCAGGATCTCCTCGCGTGCCGCGTCGGCGGCGGGGCTGCCAGCCGCCACGGTGTCCAGGGTGGTTCGTGCCTCGGCGAGCTGGGTCCAGCCGCGCTGGTCGTCGGCGTGGCCGATCCAGATGTAGAAGTTGGCGTCGATCCACGAGCCGGGAAAGATGCTCGTGACCTCACGCGCCGGCGCCTCGCACGCCTCGGCCATCGTCACCGTGCGCAGCTCACGATGAGCCGACAGGCGGCGATAGAGCGCGCGGAGAAACGGCCGGCCGCCGGCTTCGAAGTGCTCCCAGGCGTTCTCGCCGTCGAGGATGATCGGGATGAGCGCCTCTCCCCCGCCGGTGCGCTCGCGATACCGGCGGCCCGCTTCGACAAGGCGGCCGACGAAGTCGTCGGCCGCGGCGTCGGCGTTCCAGCCGGCGTAGGTGAATCCGATCAGGTCCGACAGCACGTGGTCGCGGAAGGCCGCGGTCACCGAGACGCTCCCGGCCCGGATCCGGTACGGCGTGTAGAGCCATTCCGGCTGCTCGACGTGCCCGCGGCCGTCGCGTGAAAACGTCGCATTCAGCGTCCGGGCGAGGATCAGTTCGTCGGTCGCGAGCCACTTGAAGCCCGCGGCGGCCACCAGCGGAATCATGGCATCCGACACCGAGCCCTCCGACGGCCACAGTCCGACCGGCCGGCGGCCGAACAGCCGCTCGTGATACGTCACCGCGCGCGTCAACTGCTCGGCGGCATCCTCGGGATGGACGAAGCGCTCGCGGGGCATGCGCGAGTCGGGATGGGTGCGCAGGTAGACGTTCGTGTCGCAGAGGAGCGGCAGGATGGGATGATAGAACGGCGACGCCGACACTTCGATCTGGCCTCGCGCGACAGCGTCCCGGTACTCGGGAATCACGCGGTTGAGCAGCTCGAGCTCCACTTCGCGCAGCTGCACCTTGTCGTCTTCGTTGAACCCGCGCCCTTTGGCGACCAGCCGCCGGACGCGCGGATCGCTGTCGAGATATAGGGGATCGATCCAGGCCAGCTTGTGCCACACCTGCAGGTCGCGCAGATCGTTGCGGCTGAACCGTGCGGCCGCCGCGCGGCGATCGGCCGGCGAGGGCAGCGACCCGCCGCGGCGCGCCAGCAGCTCGGCGTAACGCGGGTAGATGTCGATCATCCGCTGGCGCTGCGCGTGGAAGAAGTGTTCGACGACGAACTCGATGTCGTGCTCGTCGAGATCGGCGGCGGGCTTCAGGCTCAGTTCGAGCGACCGGTCCCTGGCGCGATCGCCGGCAAAGGCTTCGAGCTGGACCAGCAGCGACGGCACCAGATTGAAGGTCATCCTGACGTCGGGAAACTCGCGCAGGATCGCCACCATGCCGTAATAGTCCTTCAGCGCGTGAAGGCGCACCCACGGCAGGATGTGCTCCCGCGTCACGAGGTCTTCGTAGTACGGCTGGTGCATGTGCCACAGGATGGCGACACGGGTCATAATCAACTCTCAAGTCTCAAGTCTGAACTCTCAGGATTCAAGTCTCAAGTTTTCAGACCGTGGGAAGGGTTGAGCGTTGAGACTTGAGCGTTGAGACTTCAAGAACGTGCCCACGATTCTAGACCGCTATCTCGTCCGGGAAATCCTGGTCCCCTTCGGCCTCTGGCTGCTGCTGCTGACGTTCGTCCTGATGATGCCACCGATCCTGCAGAACGCCGAGCAGTTGATCGCCAAAGGCGTCGCGTGGCCGACCATCCTCCGGGTGCTGTTGACGCTCGTGCCGCAGGCGCTGGGCATCACCATTCCGATGGCGCTGCTGCTGGGCATCCTCATCGGCCTCGGCCGCCTGTCGGCCGACCGCGAGTTCGTCGTCCTCCAGGCGTGCGGCGTGAGCCTCTTCCGGGTGCTGCGGCCGATCGTCGTGCTGTCGGTGGCGGCCTGGGCCGCGACCACCTACGTGATGCTCGTGGCGCTGCCGAGCGCCAACCAGACCTTCCGGCAGATTACGTTCAACATCATCGCCTCGAAGGCCGAAAGCGACATCAAGCCACGCGTGTTCTTCACGCAGTTTCCCAACCGCGTGCTGTTCGTGCGCGACGTCGAGTCGTCCGGCGGCTGGCGCGACGCGTTCCTCGCCGACGACACCCATCCGGGTGAAAGGAACGTCTATTTCGCCCGGCACGGGACGCTGCGCGTCGATCGCGTGAAGAGGATCGTGGAGCTCGCGCTCGATCGCGGCACCCGGTACACCACCGTCGCGAACAAGCCGGAGGCGTACGACATCAGCTCGTTCGAACGGATCGCGCTCAACATGGACGCGGAGACCGTCTTCCCGCGCACGCAGCTCATGAAGGGCGACAACGAGATGACCATCGCGGAGCTGCGCCAGAAGATCGCCGACAACCGGAAGGCGAGCCAGCCGACCGGGAGCCAGTACTACACG
>QHWF01000123.1 GCA_003222455.1 Acidobacteriota bacterium | reverse complement strand
GGTGTGGCGCGCCGGCGCGACGGATCAGCCGATTCGCATCGCGGTTCCGGTGTTCTGGCGCGGCTGGACGGCGGCGAGCGGCGCGCTGGCGCCGGTGCCGGTGGCGAACGGCGAGACGGCCTGGCGGCAGCGAGTCGTGGTCGTCGTCCGCGTGCCGTACATCGATCTCCCCAGGCCGACGCTGCTCGACTTGTACGTCTCGCGCCAGTACTTGCGGATCTTCATGGTGGCGTTCGTGTCGCTCGTCGGCCTCTTCTATATCTCGACGTTCAT
>QHWF01000869.1:2473-4640 GCA_003222455.1 Acidobacteriota bacterium | reverse complement strand
GAGGTGACGATTGGCAATCGCCTCGCGGATGTAGTCGGGCTCCCGCCCGTTGACGAGAGGAATGTTGAAGGGAATCCTCATGCCCAGGCCGACGACTGCCGCGACGATGTCCGGACCGGCGGCGCGGCCACGTTTCTCGTATCCCGTATGACGAAAATCGGCCGATGCTTCACCTGTTCGAAGATACGTCCCATGTACAGCCCGATCACGCCAAGGCCGATCAGGATGAGTCCGCTCAGAAATAGATGACTGATGATGAGGCTCGTCCAGCCGAGCGCCAGCCGGCCGACATCGCTCGTGAAGTACCGCACCGCGAACCACGACCCGAAGAGAAACGAGAGCAGCGACAGGATCCCCCCGACGTAGATCGAGACATGCAGCGGCTTCTCGGAGTAGGTCAACGTGATCATCAACGCGTGACCGAGCAACCGCCACGCGGAATAGCCGCTCTGTCCGTCAACGCGATCGCGGTGCTCCACGTCGACGTAGCCGCGCCGGAACCCGAGCCAGTGCAGCACGATCACATAACCCCGGCGGTAATCGCCGAACTGGAGAAAAGCCTCGACGACGTTGCGCGTGACGATGGAATAGGCGCCGATATTCGGATCGTAGTCGACGCCGGCGAGCCATCGGAAGATCGTGTAGTAGGCGCGCGCCGTGAAATTCTTCCACCACCCGAACCGGCGGACCCGCCGCCGCGCGAACACGATATCGAACCCCTCCCGGCACTTGCGATACAGGGCCGGGATATACATCGGATCGTCCTGAAGGTCGCAGTCCATGATGACGACGAAATCGCCCTGCGCATGGGTGAGCGCAGCGGTGATGGCGGGATGCTGGCCGAAATTCCGGCTCAGGCGAACGCCCTTGACCCGGGGGTTTCGCTCGCATTCCCGCAGGATCGCCGCCCACGATTCGTCAGGGCTGCCGTCCTCGACGAGAAGCACCTCGAATTCTTCGGTGACCGTGCGAACGGCCGCGCACACGCGATCGACGAGCTCGCCGACCAATGACGCCGTGTTGTAAACCGGCGTGGCGACTGAAAGCACCGGCCTGTCGGCGGAATTCACTGGCGCAATACCGCGAGGCCGAGGCCGTCCCGGCCATAGTGATTGCCGCAATACAGCATGTAGATCGCATCCTTCCACCGGAACACGTAGCTGTAACACACGGAGTCGCTGTCCCAGCCGCTGCTCGACACCCCGATGCCGGCGAGGTCGTCGCGCCGGGTCCAGTCGACACCGTTGTCGGACCACGCATAGCCGATGCGGTATTCCGCGCCGCGATAACTGAACCACATGTGGTAGAGCCCATCGTGACGGAGAACCGATGGCCGGCCGATCGAATACTCGTCGGGTGAGGGGTTGTCGATACACACGTGATTGGGCCGCGTCCAATGCACGCCGTCGACCGATTCACCGAACTTGATGGCATAGACGTGCTTCGGCTCGCCGGGACATTGTCGCCACCGGCGAAAGCACGTGTACCACATCCGCCAGCGATCAGGCTCGCGCAACACCGACGTCGAGCCGATCGACAGATAGTCGTCGTTGGTCCGTTCCAGAATGGGCGCCCGCGAGAAACGCCGCCACTCCCCGTCGCCGCGGCGGATCGCCAGGCCGACATGATTCTGGAACGGCGTCAGCACGGTCGGCATCCAGCCGACGTAATACATGTAGAGCTCGTCGCCGGCGTCGACGATCCAGGGATACGAGACGCCGTTTTCGTCGAAGGCGCCAGGCTCGCCGATGTCGAACACGGGCGCATCGCTGATCGCCAACGGTGGAACAGGACGCCGGGGATCGATGGTGACGACGCCGATCCGCGATCGATTCCGGGAATCACGCCCCGTCACGTACACGTCAACGGCATCATCTCCGGGTCGAGGCACGGCGCAGGCCGCACCGGTGTAGGTGGCCATCCATTCGCGCCGGAGGTCGGGCGCCAGGATTCGTCCCATCTTGGTCCAGGCAGCGTGTCCGTTCAGCATGAGAGCGAATGTTGCGTCTAGAGCGAACGTCACGATCGAACGCAAAGGTCGCAAAGGACGCAAAGAAGAACAGTATTTCTTAGCGGCCTTTGCGTTCCAGGGCAGCGTCCGTTACTCGGATACACTGCTGGACCTCAGACCTGCGTGACGAATCGCATGAACTCCGGATACACGGCG
>QHWF01000869.1:0-2462 GCA_003222455.1 Acidobacteriota bacterium | reverse complement strand
TCACGGCGCAAGTCCACATACACCGTGAACTCGAAGGGCATGTAGTCGTTGCGCAGCATCACACGATTCGAGTACCGGTAGGCGAGCGCCAGGACCCTCGCCGGATCCGCGTGAAAGGTGTCGTCGGGCCGGAAGTCCACGCGGTCCGACAGAAAGTTCGCGGCAAAGCCCTTGTTGGCGTGATGAGCGAACAGATCGAAAACGCGCTCGATGAACGCCCAGTTGTCAGCCAGCTTGAAATTGAAGACGCCGGACGCGACGATCAGATCCCAGCGGCCATCGAGGCCGTCTCTGAGCGCGTTCCGCGCAGAGAGACGCGCATCGCCGTAGCGCTCGCGTCCGACGGCGACGAGCGCGGGATTCAGATCCACCCCCTCGTACTGGACGTCGGGAAAATGCTCGCGACAATACGCGTAGAGATCGCCGAAGCCGCAGCCGAAGTCGAGCACCGTCTCCGTAGTCGGACGCCAGGGCTCGAGCAGGATGTGGTAGCGCAGGATGTGTCGGTTGCGCGTCCATCCCAGCGCCTCCGGCACCGGGCCGAGCGCTGCCAGCCGTTTCGTGTAACGGTCCAGGACGACTTGCACTTCCTCGTCCGTCACGTCATCGACTCGGGCCCGCTTCGAGCGCACGGCCGATCAGCGATCGAACGTATTGCACCCGCTCGCGATCGTCCGGACCGAGCGGCTCGCGTCTGAATCGTCCGTGGCCGTCGGCGATGCCGAAGATCATCGTGGGACACCGGATGTCGTCGACGATGACGGCGCCATCGGGCGCGAGCAATCCGCCGGCGACGACCTCCACGTTCCGGAGACGGACCCGGCCCATGAGCCGGCTGACCATGTTGTCGGTTTCGAGGAGCCGCACGATGGCGCTGGAAATCCCGGCCCGGTTGTCCAGCCGATACAGACGCAAACCGCGCGTGCGCGCCAACTCTGCGGCTTCGAACGTGAGATTCCCGATCCCGACGTCATATACCGCGGCGTTCGCCGGCAACCGCTGAATCAGCGCGGCGTCGATGCTTTCCCGCTTCTGGGATGCGCCCAGCACGATCGACGCGTGGAGGGGTGACGTCCCGTCGTCCGGGACAATCACGCACGCACCGATACGCGGAAGGGTCAGAGCCAGTGAGTCGGCCAGCGGACCCAGGCCGCACATCACGACCGTTCTCCCGCTGACGCCGCCTTCGATCCGCTGCACCATATCGAGCGCCGAATCGAACCACACCTGATTGTCGCTGTAGAACAGCAATCGGCCGGGCGGAACGCGCGAGCCTGCCGTCTGCACGATACGCGCGGATTCCGGCAGTTTGTGGTCGGCATCGACGGCAATCCAGTTGAACGGCTCCGCGCAAGCCAGAATCGCGTCCAGATCGTGCGCGGTGCCGAGCTCGACGAACGCGAGGAGATTCGCGATGCTCTCGCGCACCGGCGGAAAGCAGACGCCGTCATCCTCGACGACGGGAAATTGCTGGACGACGAGCACGGTCGCCTTGTTCGTGCGCGCGGCGAGCGCAGCGATCTCATCGAGACGATCGCGCAGCGTTGCCAGGTGCTCGGCCAGCAGCATGACGCCTTCAGTTCCAGTTCTTGTGAAAGAACTTGGGAAAATGGATCTCGACCGGTCCGCCCCGCCGAAGCTGCACGGCCACCTCCTCGATCAACGCGCGGGAGGGATTCTCTTTCGCGTAGCGGCTGACTTCGAGAATCAGCTCCTGATAGGGAACGCCGTATGCGGCCGCCACGTCCTGGACGCGCTCGGTGAACCCGCTGTGAAACAGCGCGAACCCGTAGATCATTTCGAGCTCGTTCGCGCCCTTCAACCGCGCCGGTTTGGCGCCGACGAACCGTTCCGCAATCTTCGCGACCTGCAGGGGGTTGATTCCGGTCCCGTAACCCGCCTTTTCGAGAATGACCAGCATCGTCTCGGTTTGTGCGTTGCCGCCGCCGCGTCCCATCCCCAGCAACGTGGCATCGATGATCGACGCACCGGCCTGGACCGCTGCCAGACTGTTTGCGTTGGCGAGCAGCAGGTTGTTGTGTCCGTGGAACCCAATCCGGGCGTCGAGGCCGGCCGCGAGCACCTCGATATACGCGGACACCTGGTTCGGCAGCATCCCACCGGCGCTGTCGACTACGGTGACGGTGCTCGCGCCACGCTCGACGATGGGCAAGGCGCGTTGCAGCAGGTCGAACGGCTGCGCCGCGTACGACTTCATGAAGTTGTAGAACACCTCGAAACCCAGTGAGGCGGGCAGCTCGATGAACTCCCACGCCGACTCACTGCGTGACACGTCCGTCCCGATGCGAACGAAATCGGCGCCGGCATCGCGAAACCGGCGCAGATCGTCCGCACATCCGACTCCAGGAATGAAGAAGGCCCCCACCCTGGCAGACCCCCTGGCCGCGACCGCCACGGCCGCGGTTTCCTCGTCCGAGCAGCGCGCGGGCGTCGCCGTCCTC
>QHWF01000868.1 GCA_003222455.1 Acidobacteriota bacterium | reverse complement strand
TCGTCATGTGCTTACAGTTTTGTTATGATCGACCGATACACGAGGTTGTAAGCATTTGATCTTGCGCGAGTTTTTGTGCGTTTCACGCACAAGTGCGTGGGCATGCGGTTTGCCCTTCACCTGCCGAGCTCAAGTGCGCCGTGCCATGCCCGAATCTCATCGTCCTGACGCGCGCAGCCGCCGCATGCCGCGCACCGAGCCACCGGCGCCCCGCGCGGGTGCTGCCCCTGACGACCGCTTTTTCCGCCAAATCGTCCGCAGTATGCGCAACGGCGTCATCGCCTTCAAACGCGACGGCACGCTCGCGCTGATGAACGACGAGGCGTACCGCATGTTCGGGCTGACCCGAAGCGATGCCGACATGGGCCGGGCCTTTGCCGAGGTGCTGCGCGAGCGGCCGGCAGTGATTCGCGTACTCGCGGGCGCCTTCGAATTGAGCCATCTGCCCAATCGCGCCGAGCTCCGGCTGCCGGATCTGAATCGCGTCGTCGGTTATACGCTCTCACAGGTCAAGGACGAACGCGGCGACACGATTGGCGCCGTGATGTTCTTCAAAGACCTGACCCGGGTCGAGCAACTGGAAGAGCGCGAACGCCTCCGCGATCGGCTCGCGGCGCTGGGCGAGATGGCCGCGGGGATTGCGCACGAACTGAAGAACCCGCTGGCCGGCATCGAAGTGATGGCCGGGCTGCTGCGGCGGCAGGTGCCCGATTCCACGCAGGCGCAGGCGCTGCTCGCCGACATCATGAGCGAGGCGAAGCTGGCGAACGCGATCGTCGTCGAGATGCTCGAGTTCGTCAGGCCGATTCGCCTGCAGGTCGAGCGGACCGACCTGGCGCACGTGGTCCATCAGTCGATCACGCTGGCCGAATCGAAAGTGAAGCGGGGCCACGTGGAGGTGCGCGTCGACCTCGCCAATGGGTTGCCGCCGATCGACGGCGATCTCAACCAGCTCTCGCAGGTGTTCTCGAACCTGCTGACGAACGCATTCGAGGCGCTCGAAGGCAAGGGCCACGTCACCATCAGGGCGGCGCTGAGTGCGATTGAGGTCGATCCGGCGATGGTCGGCCCCGAGGCGGCCCCGACTCAGGTAGTCGTGGTCGACGTCATTGACGATGGCCCGGGCATACTGGCGGAAGGGACGGACAAGATTTTCGACCCGTTCTTCACGACCAAGCCCCAGGGCACCGGGCTCGGGCTGGCCATCGTCCGCAAAATCGTCGACGCGCACGACGGACGCATCGACGTCAACAGCGCGTCCGGCCAGGGCACGTGCTTCCGCGTGACGCTGCCGGTTGTGAGCGCTCCGGCGTGGTTCAAATAGTCGGTCCGTACCAGGAGACGAACGAAGATGGGCAGAATTCTCATCGCTGACGATCACGACGCACTTCGACGGGGCCTCGTGCGCGGTATGACGGATGCCGGACACGACGTCGAAGAAGCGTCGAACGGGAATGCGGCGATCGAGCGGCTGCATGAAAGCTATTTCGACGTCGTGCTCAGCGACCTGAAGATGGGCGGCAGCGACGGTCTCGACGTGCTCCGCACGACGCGGGCGCTGCACCCGACTACGGCGGTCATCCTGATGACCGCGTTCGGCTCCGTGACCACCGCGGTCGAAGCGATGAAGAGCGGGGCGTTCGATTACGTCCAGAAGCCCTTCGAGATCGAAGAGATGGAGGTCAAGATCGAGAAAGCGCTCGAGATGAAGCGCCTGAAGAACGAGCTCGATTACCTCCGCGGCACGCAGCAGGACATCTACGAGTTCGACCGCATCGTCGGATCGAGCCCGGCCCTGCAGCGCGTCCTCGACATCGTGAAGAAGGTCGCGAAGAGCAACACGACCGTGCTGATTCGCGGCGAAACGGGCACGGGCAAGGAGCTGATTGCCGGCGCCGTCCACCACAACTCGCTGCGGAACACGCACAACTTCGTCAAGGTGAACTGCGCCGCGCTTCAGGAGAACCTCCTCGAGTCGGAGCTGTTCGGACACGAGAAAGGCGCCTTCACCGGGGCCGACAAGCAGCGGATCGGCCGCTTCGAACAGGCGGACGGCGGCACGCTGTTCCTCGACGAAATCGGCGACATGAGCCCCAGCACGCAAGCCAAGATCCTGCGCGTGCTGCAGGAGCACGAATTCGAGCGCCTCGGCGGTACGCGGACGTTGCGGGTCGACGTCCGGCTGATCGCGGCGACCAATCGCGACCTGCCGGGGATGGTCCAGACGGGCCAGTTCCGCGAAGACCTGTACTACCGGCTGAACGTCGTCGCGATCGAGACGCCGCCGCTGCGCGAACGGAAGGACGACATCGTGCCGCTGGCCAATGCGTTCATCCTGCGGTTCTCGGCTGAGCTGAAGAAGAAGATCGACGGGCTGGATCCGGATGCCCAGAAGCTGTTGATGCGCTACAACTGGCCGGGCAACATTCGCGAGCTCGAGAATACGATCGAGCGCGCGATGCTGCTGGCGGAAGGCCGGTCGATTGCCGGCGTCGATCTGCGGCTGGGCGAAATTCCGACCGCGGGCGGCCGCAGCGA
>QHWF01000867.1 GCA_003222455.1 Acidobacteriota bacterium | reverse complement strand
GCGACGGCAGTTTCCGGGCGGTGGGATTGTCGCCCGCGCCGTACACCGTCAAGGCGGAGCTGAACGGTTTTGCGCCGGAGACGCGGTCGCTGACGCTGACGGTCGGCGCCGACGGCAAGGTCGATTTCCGCCTGAAGGTCGCTACGCTGCAGGAGACCGTCAACGTCTCGGGTGAAGTGCCGCTCGTCGAGACGGCGCGATCGGAGCCGACTTCCGTCGTGCTCGCCGATCAGATTCAGACGCTGCCGGTGCTCGACAGAAACTTCCTCGTGCTCGCCCAGACGCTTCCCGGCTCGGCGCCGCTCACCGCGGGCAACACGTCGTTTGCGACGACGAAGTTTGGCGGGCCGGCCGATCAGCGCAACGGCTACACGACGCTCATCGACGGCGGCAGCGTCGACGACACCGACTGGGGCAGCCCGATCGTGAACGTGAGCCAGGACGCGGTGCAGGAGTTCAAGGTGTTCCGCAACCAGTTCGACGCGCAGTACGGCGCCGCGCTGGTGGCGGTCGTCAGCGTTGCCACCAAGTCGGGCTCCAACAAATTCAGCGGCAGCGGCTACTACTTCGGGCGCGATCAGAAGCTCGACGCGACCAATGCCTTCGCGACGGCGAAGCTGCCGTTCGATCAGACGCGCGCCGGCGGATCGCTCGGCGGCCCGATCAGGATGAACCGGACGCATTTCTTCGGCGCCGTCGAGAAGCTGAACGTCAACAACACGACGCTCGTCTCGCTGCCGGCGAGCAATCCGTTTGCCTCGCTCGAGAACGGGATGTTCCCCACGCCGACGCGCGAGAAGATGGGCGACCTCAAGATCGATCAGCAGTTCACGAGCAATCACAGCCTGTTTGTTCGGTACGCCTACGACGACCAGTCGCTCGGCGGCGCGAAGAAGCCGCTGCACGACATCGGCGGCGCGCTGATGCTCGGCACCAACTCGACCGATTCGATCATCACCGCGCACAGCACGGTCGTGCAGGACAACTGGGTGCAGTCGGATCGCTCGGTCAACTCGCTGCGCGTCCACTACTTCCGCGACTATCTCGCGACGTTGCCCAACAGCGACACGCTGGGCGTCGTGCGGCCGTCCTTCACGTGGGGGCAGTCGAGCATCTCGCCGCAGATCTTCGACCGGTACGACATCGCCCTGAACGAGACGATGTACCTCAATCTGCCGCACCACGATCTGAAGTTCGGGGTCGATCTGGCGCGTGACGACTTCCCGTTCGAGGCGCACTTCAACGAGAAGGGCGTGTTCACGTTCACAACCGATGCGCCGTTCAATGCGAACGATCCGAGGAGCTATCCGACGTCGTTCACGATGCAGCTGCCCGGCTTCTACGACTACAAGTCGACCCAGGTTGCGACCTACGTGCAGGACGAGTGGCGGGCGAGGCCGAGGCTGACAGTCAACATGGGTCTGCGCTTCGACCTCGACACGAATATGCGCATCAACAAGTTCTACACCGATCTGCTGAAGGATCCGTTCTACGCCCCGCTCGGCCGGTTCCGCGGGAATCCGGACGGGGGCATGTATCTGAACACGCTGCAGCCGCGGTTCGGCGCCGCGTACGACGCGCGCGGGAACGGATCGCTGGTGCTGCGCGGCGGGTGGGGGCGGTACGTCACGCGCAACCGTCCGTGGTTCGACACGCGGACGATGAACCAGACGACCAGCAGCTCGGTGTTCATCACCGATCCGAACGCGCTGAAGAATTTCCCGAGCATTTCGGGCGTCCTCGGCGGCAAGAGCCTCGCCGAGTTCGCGGCAACGGCCGCGACGAACATCGGCACGCTCATTTCGGATCACTTCAAGCTGCCCTCGTCTCTGAACACGACGGTGGGATTCGGCTGGCGGCTCAACAACGTGACGTCGCTCGACGTGGATTACGTGAACACGCTCGGCCGCGACCAGATCGGCCTCGTCGATCTGAACCTGCCGCCCACGGGCGCCCTGAACGCGTCGAACCCGCGGCCGGTTCCGCAGTTCGCGCAGGTGCTCTCGATGGAGAACTACGTGACGAGCACCTACAACGCGCTTCAGATGCAGCTCCGCACGCGGGTCCGCGGCGCCAACAGCCTGCAGATCTCCTATACGCTCTCGAAACAGCGCATCAACGGCGTCGACTTCTTCAGCACGCTCCGCGGCACCCAGCGGACGCCGCGGGAGGAAGGTGACCACCCGCTCGATACTCCGCACAACCTCTCCGTCTCGGCGTCGACGACGCTGCCGTTCCAGATTCAGTTGAGCGGCATTGCGAAGGCGTTGAGCGGGCCGCCGTTCAAGGTCCAGGCGGGTCCGGACCTCGACGGCGACGGCGTCGCCACCGGCGATCGGCCGCTCGGCCTGCCGCCGACCATCGGGCGCGGCGACGTCGCGGGGCAGCTCGCGCTCATCAACGCGTTCCGGCAGTCGATCAACCTGCCGGCAATCGACGCATCGCGGCTCGGCCTGTTCACGTACTTCACTCTCGACATGCGCGCCACGAAGGCGTTTCCGTTCGCCGACCATCACCGGGTGGAGGTGTTCCTCGAGGCGTTCAACCTCACGAACTACGTGAACCTGTCGGGCTACAACTCGAACATGAACACGCTGTCGTTCCTGATTCCCACGTCGGCGCGGCCGGCGCGGCAGATTCAATGGGGCGCGCGGTATTCGTTCTGAGGCTGATATGCCGTGTTCGCGTTGAGGCTGTTGTAGCGGCAGGCCTTCAGGCCGGCCGGGCGACGGGCTGAAGACAGATCAACGTCGAGTCGCGATACAACCTGAGCTGGCACTGCGACAAGCACGACATGAAGATCGGCCGCGAGTTCATCTACGCGCATATCACGACGCTGTGGTTCCTGCAGCAGCAGGGTTAGGCCGTCAGATCACACGACCGATATCGGTCTTGGCGAAATCATCGCCCTTGAACAGCAGTGGCTCGCCCGCTGTGCGGGCCAGCGCGTAGGCGAACACGTCGCCGAAATTGAGCCCGGCGGCGTGACGTCCCTTGCCGAAGCGTCGGTACGCCCGCCTGGCCTCGGATACGTGCTCCGCGTCGACGGGGACCACCACGACGTCGGCTTTGTGAATCAGCAAATCGAGCTCGCGCCCACCAGGCTCGCCCTTGCGTGCCTCGATGACGAGCGCCGTCTCGAGCAGCGTGGCCGCCGAAACCAGGCGAGTCGTGTCTTCCTCAACCGCCGCACGGAAGTCTTCAGCCTCGGGTTCCTCGAGCAGCAACGCGAGCAACGCGGACGTGTCGAGCACCATCAGCGGGGCAACCCGCGCTCGTCGTACCCGAGAATCTCCTCATCGGACCGGTCGTCGAGCGTGGGCAGTTGGGCACAACGTTGGGCGATCTCGCGGAGCTCGTCGCGGAGCCGCCGACGCTTGGACCGGCCCCGCAGTCGAGCCAGGCGTTCCTTTAGCGCGACTACGACGGCCGTGGTGAGCGTCTCCCCAGTACGGGCGGCCACCTCCCGAGCGAGGCGGTCCGCTTCGGGATCCTTCAGGCTCAATGCCATCGGTTCCTCATGTCTAGAATTATACCATCTATCTAGAACGATCGATGGCCAAGAGGCTACGGGTTGCCCTGCCCGGACCGCAGCGTCAGCGTGAAGCTCACCGGCGGCGATTGCCGATGCCGTCTAAAGCGCAGCGTCACGTCGATGCTCTGACCCGGTGCGAGAACACCGTTGGGCAGAAACACGCGGCGATAGGGATCACCGGTGCTCGTCCTGCCGCTGGCGTTCGTCATCTCGACCTGGAAAGACAATCCGCGTGCGATCACAAGCAGATGCGTGTCCACCGGAGACGTGCCGTTGTTGGTGAGCCGGTACACACGTCGTTCCTCGCCTCCGCGTCCGCCATGCCGTT